>DATBLK010000288.1:0-10499 GCA_036555405.1 Anaeromyxobacteraceae bacterium | reverse complement strand
GGCGCCGCCGGGCCGCGCGGCGGGCGGCGCCCTGGAGCAGCTCGTCCAGGCGCTCCTGGGGCTCGGGTACCGATCCCCGCAGGCGGAGCAGGCGGCCGAGTCCCTCCGCGACCGCGCCGACCGTCCGCTCGACGAGCTCCTCCGCGACGCGCTGAAGCGGCTCCGGGGCTGACGTCGGCCCCGGCTGCTAGGATGGCCCCATGGTGAGACCGCCGCTCCGCGACGTCGCCGCCGAGGTCCGGGAGGGCGAGGAGCGGCTCGAGCAGTCGCTGCGGCCCGCGACCTTCGACGAGTACGTGGGCCAGGAGAAGCTCGTCCAGAACTTCCGCGTCTACGCCCGGGCCGCCCGGGAGCGGGCCGACGCCCTGGACCACGTGCTGCTGTGCGGCCCGCCGGGCGTCGGAAAGACCTCGCTGGCCCACATCCTGGCGCGCGAGCTGGGCGTCGCGCTCCACGTGACGAGCGGCCCGGCCCTGGTGCGCAAGGGAGACCTGGCCGGGCTCCTCACCGCGCTGCAGCCGCGCGACATCCTCTTCATCGACGAGATCCACCGCCTCTCGCCGGCGGTCGAGGAGGCCCTCTACCCGGCGATGGAGGACTTCCGCTTCGACGTCGTCCTCGGTGCCGGCCTCGGCGCCCAGACGATGGAGATGCGGCTCGAGCGCTTCACCCTGGTGGGGGCGACGACGCGCACCGGCCTGCTCGCGAGCCCGCTGCGGGACCGCTTCCCCATCCAGGACCGGCTCGACTACTACCAGCCGGAGGAGCTCCGCGAGATCGCGGAGCGCGCCGCCCGCAAGCTCGGGCTGCGCCTGGAGCGGGCCGGCGCCGAGGAGCTGGCGCGCCGCGCCCGCGGCACGCCGCGGGTCGCCATCCGGCTCCTGCAGAGGGCCCGCGACTTCGCCCAGGTGGAGGGGGACGGCACGCTCGACCGGGCCATCGTCGAGCTGACGCTGCAGCGGCTCGAGGTCGACGCGCGCGGGCTCGACGCCATGGACCGGCGCATCCTCGGCGTGGTCGTCGACTCCTTCGGCGGCGGCCCGGTGGGAATCGACGCCGTCGCCGCCGCGGTCGGCGAGGAGCCGGACACGCTCGAGGACGTCTACGAGCCCTTCCTGGTGCGCGAGGGGCTGCTGGCGCGAACGCCGCGCGGCCGGGTGGCCCTCCCCGGGGCCTGGGAGCACCTGGGGCGGGAGCGACCCCGGGGCCGGCAGCGCGACCTCCTGTAGGTCAGGCCCAGCGGCCGCGCCGCCGCGGCCGGAAGGCGAGGATCATCGCCAGGCCGGCGACGAACCCGCCGATGTGGGCCACGAAGGCCACGCCCCCCGCCGCCTGGCCGCCGAGGGCGCCCAGGAGCTGCCACGCGAACCAGACACCGATGACCAGCCCCGCCGGGAGCCGCACCAGCCAGATGGGCGGGATCCAGGTGAGGACCCGGGCGCCGGGGAAGGTGACCGCGTAGCCGGCCAGGACGCCGGCGATGGCGCCGCTGGCGCCCACCATGGGGACGAGGACGTCGCCGCCGGCGAGGGCGGCGAAGGTCTGCGCCAGCCCCGCCGCGACGCCGGAGGCCAGGTAGAAGGCGAGGAAGCGGAGGTGACCCAGCGCGTCCTCCACGTTGTTGCCGAAGATCCACAGGAAGAGCATGTTCCCGGCGATGTGTCCGAAGCCGCCGTGGAGGAACATCGAGGTGACCAGGGTGAACGGCGGCGGCACGAGGTCGGGCGGACCCACGTCGCGCAGCGTGAGGAGCTCGTACGGGATGACGCCCCCGCGGAGCACGGAGAGCTGCGGTCCCTCGACGAGGACCTGCCACAGGAAGGCGGCCGCGTTCGCGGCGATGAGCGCCACGGTGAGCAGCGGGGCCCGGGCGGCGGGGAGGTCGTCCTTGATGGGCAGCATGCCGGGCGCATGGTACGTCGGGCGCCGGCGTCGGGGCGACCGGCCCGGCGGGATCGCCCGGCATCACCGGCGGGTGAACCCTGACATCCGTGTCGCGCTCCGTCGGGCGTCCTGTCACCCTGGAGTGACCGCGAGCAGGGGTCGCAGGCGGACGCACACCTCGGACCTCGAACGATCGAACGTGATCACGAAAGGTTGCGCTCGCCGTGACTTGCGGCCGCTGAGCGCGCAGCCGGCCCTTGTCGCGGCACGTCGATTGCTTTACAACCGCGGTCCGCCGACCGCCCGCTGCGGGCCGACGCGGTCAACACGGAGAGTGAATGTCGAACTGGAACCAGCGCACGGTGGGACGGCGCGCCAGCATCACCGGCGTGGGGCTGCACTCGGGGAAGCCGGCGTCGCTCACGCTGGCGCCGGCGCCGGCCGACGCCGGCATCACCTTCGTCCGGATGGACGTGGGCGTCGAGATCCCGGCGCGCGCCGACCTCGTCGCCGACACCACCCTGTCGACCTCGCTGGCCGTCGGGGAGACGGGGGTGGCGACCGTGGAGCACGTCCTCGCGGCCCTCACCGGCCTGGGCGTGGACAACTGCCGCGTCGAGGTCGACGGGCCCGAGATCCCCATTCTCGACGGCTCGGCGGCGCCCTTCGTCTGGCTGGCGCAGGAGGCCGGGGTGGAGCGGCAGCGGGCCGGGAAGCGCTTCCTGGTCGTGGAGGCTCCGGTCGAGGTTCGCGACGGCGACAAATGGGCGCGGCTCGACCCCGCGAGCGAGATGTCGGTGCGGTTCACGGTCGACTTCGGCCACCCGCTGGTCACCGACCAGACCTACGAGTTCACCTTCTCCGACCGGCGCTTCGCCCGCGAGGTGGCCCCGGCCCGGACCTTCTGCTTCCTGCGCGACATCGAGGTCATGAAGTCGCGGGGCCTGGCCCAGGGCGGCAGCCTCGACAACGCCATCGTCATCGACGAGTTCTCCATCCTGAACCCCGACGGGCTCCGCTTCCCGGACGAGTTCGCCCGCCACAAGGTGCTCGACGCCATCGGCGACCTCACGCTCATGGGCCTGCCGGTCATCGGCGCCCTCACCGCCCACAAGAGCGGGCACGCCATGAACCAGGCGCTGGTGCGCAAGGTGCTGGCGACGCCGTCGTGCCACCGGGTGGTGCGCGTCACCGAGGAGGCCGAGCTGGAGCCGCTGCGCATCCGGCTGCCGGCGCTCGGGCTGCTCGAGAACCACGCCTGACCGGCGCCGCGCCCGCCGAGCTCTTCCACCAGATCGCCGAGCCGGCGTCGGCGGCGGCGCGCCGGCGGGCCGCCGAGCTCCAGCTGCTCCGGCGCCTCGCCCTGCGCAACGTCCACTTCGAGGAGCACCGGGCGGCGCTCGCGGCCCTGGGAGGCACCGAGACCCCGGCCCTCTGGGACGGCGCCCGGCTGCACCGAGGGCTCGCCGAGGTGCTGGCCGCGCTCGAGCGGATGGCGCGCTGAGCCGCTCGGATCAGAGCACCTTCACCCGCGCGATCTCGCGCCCCTCGGCGTCCACCGTGTGGACGGCGCAGGCGAGGCACGGGTCGAAGGAGTGGATGGTGCGGAGCGCCTCCAGCGGGCGGTGGGGGTCGGCGACGGGGTTGCCGATCAGGGAGGCCTCGTAGGGCCCCTTCCGGTCCTGCTCGTCGCGCGGCCCGGCGTTCCAGGTGGACGGGACCACCGCCTGGTAGCTCGCCACCTTCCCGTCGCGGATCACGGCCCAGTGGGAGAGGACGCCGCGGGGCGCCTCGTGGAAGCCGAAGCCCCGCACCTCGCCCGCAGGGAAGGTGGGGGGGTTGAAGATGGCGCTGTCCCCCTTGCCCACGTTGCCCACCAGGAGCGCCCAGTGCTTGAGCGCCAGCTCGCCCATGACCGCGGCGCGGATGGCGCGAGCGGCGATGCGCCCCAGCGTGGACTGGAGGATCGCCGGGCCGAGCTTCGCCTTCGCCACCGCCGAGGCGGCGTCGAGGAAGCGCGTCGCCCACCGCACCGTGGGCTCGTGCTTCGCGGCCAGGCCGGCCAGCACCTGCGCCAGCGGCCCGACCTGCGCCGGCTGGCCCTGGAAGCGAGGCGACTTCACCCAGCTGTACTTCCCGGTCGCGCTCCAGGCGCCGGGCCGGGGGACGGTGTCCTCCTCGACCGGGTGGCGCGCCTTCCCGTCGCCCTGGTACCAGGAGCGGGCCGTGCTCTCGGTGACGCCGTCGTGGAAGAAGGCGTCGCCGAAGCGCGTCCCCGGCCGGAAGGTCGCGAGGTCGCCCGCGGCGAGGTAGCCGCCGGGGAGGTCGAAGGCGGTCCCCTTGCCGTCGAGCGGCATGTCGGGGACCGACAGGTAGCTCGTCACCCCGGCCCCGTAGCGGGCCCACTCGGCGTACAGGGCGCCGACCGCGGCGACGTCGGGGAGGTAGGCCTGCTGGACGAAGGCGTTCACCTCCTCGAGGAGGTCCTTCACCTTGTAGAGCTTCTCCATGTTCAGCGCGGCCGCGCTGTCGAGGTTGATGGCGTTGGCGACGCCGCCCACCGCCAGGTTCTGGATGTTGGGCGTCTTGGCCCCCAGGATGGCGACCGCCTGGTTCGCCTTGCGCTGGACCTCCAGCGCCTGGAGGTAGTGGTGGACCGCGATGAGGTTCACCTCCGGCGGGAGGCGCATCGCCGGGTGGCCCCAGTAGCCGTTCGAGAAGATCCCGAGCCGGCCGGTCTGCACCAGGGCCGCGACCCGCTCCTTCGTCGCCTGGAGCTCGAGCCGGGAGTTCCGCGGCCAGGACGAGAGGCCCTCCGCGAGCCGCGACGCCGCCGCCGGGTCGGCCTTCAGGGCGCTGGTGACGTCCACCCAGTCCAGCGCCGCCAGGTGGTAGAAGTGCACCACGTGGTCGTGGAGGGCGTGGGCCGCCACCAGGACGTTGCGGATGTACTGCGCGTTCATGGGGATCTCGAGCCCGAGCGCGTTCTCCACGGCCCGCACCGAGGCGATGGCGTGCACCGTGGTGCACACGCCGCAGATGCGCTGGGTGAACAGCCAGGCCTCGCGCGGGTCGCGCCCCTTCAGGATCACCTCGATGCCGCGCCACATCGTGCCGCTGGCCCAGGCGTCCTTCACCTTGCCGCCCTCGACCTCGACGTCGACGCGCAGGTGGCCCTCGATGCGGGTGATGGGGTCGATGGTGATGCGGCTCATGGACGACCTCCGACCTCGGGCGCCGGGACGCCGGCGAGGATGGGGAACTTCCGGACCAGGAACAGCGCGGCCAGGATCTCGAGGGAGGTGACGGTGAGGGTCACCCAGATCTCGGCGACCGAGGGGAAGTACCGCCAGCCGTTCCCCGGGTCGAAGGCGGTGATGTAGACGTCGAGCCGGTAGAGGAAGCCGGCGAGGAGCAGCGCGCCCCCCTCCCGCAGCAGGGCGCCGGTGTCCCGGGCCCGCCCCGCGAGCCAGGCCGCGGCCAGCAGGAAGAGCGCGTTCTCCGCCCAGAAGAGCAGGGCGTAGCCGTCGTGGTTCAGCGCCAGCCCGAAGCGACCGCGCAGCGCCACGTCGGCGAGCCGCACGGCGACGAAGGCCAGCGCCACCCCGGCCATGAGCCGCTTCAGGCCGGCGAGCAGGAACACGTCCGCCATCTGCCCGAGCGCCCGTCCGTAGAGGATGGTCTCCACCACCACCGCCGCGTAGCCCAGGGCCAGGCAGGTGACGAGGAAGAGGAGCGGCAGGATCGGCGTGTACCAGAGCGGGTGGAGCTTCGTCTCCGCGACCAGGAAGAGGGAGCCCAGCGTCGACTGGTGCATCGCGGGCAGGACCACGCCCAGCGCCAGGACGGCGAAGAGGATCGCGTCCAGCCTCGGCAGCAGCGCCCGCGAGGCGCGCCGGACGATGTCCGGGCCGTGGTCGCGGAAGTACTCGAGGAAGGCCGGCGCCACCTCGACCCAGAGGACGATGGTGTAGACCATCACGCAGAGCGCCACCTCGAGGAGGCCCGAGTTCCAGTTGAAATGGGCGTCCCAGGCGATGGGGACCTTCCACAGGTTCCACCAGCGCCCCAGGTCGAGGACGATGCCGACGGCGCCGACGGTGTACCCGAGCGCGCTCGTCAGCATGGCCGGGCGGACGAGCGGGTGGTAGTGGCCGCGGTTGGCGATGTAGACCACCAGGGCCATGGCGAAGCCGCCGCTCCCGATCCCGGTCCCGATGACCATGTCGATGACGATCCAGATGCCCCACGGGTAGCCGTCGCTCATCGCGGAGGTGGCGCCGAGGCCGAGGACGAAGCGGGCGACGATGACCGCGACGCCGACGGCGGCGACCGCCATGAGCGCCAGGGTGAAGGGCGAGAGGAACTTCCCGCCGACGGGGCTCGGCCGCAGGTGAGCCATGTCAGTCGCCCTCCTCTCGGAGCTGGGCGCGGTGCCGGCGCACGGTGACGAGGGCCGCGCCGAAGAGGGCGATGGGCGCGATCATCCCGTAGTAGATGGCGTGCTGGAGGACCTCGGCCCGCTCCGGGACCGGCCTGGAGCCGACCTCCGGGAGCCCCAGGTCCTCGAACTCGAACCCGCGGGCGGCGAGGTAGAGCACCTGCGTTCCCCCGGCGTCCGTCTCCCCGTAGACCCGGGGCTGGTAGCGGTCCGGCGCCTCGGCGATGCGCCGCTTCGCCTCGCCGAGGAGCGCGAGGCGCTTCCCGAAGATCACCGCCTCGCGCGGGCAGGCCTCGCAGCAGGCGGGATTGGCCACTGCCTTGATGCCCGCGGCCCCGGGGTCGGCGCGGTGGCGGCAGAGCTCGCACTTGACGATCTGGGGAAAGGCCACGTCCCAGTTGAACTTGGGGACGTTGAAGGGGCAGGCCACCTGGCAGTAGCGGCAGCCGACGCAGGCGTCCCGCTTGTAGGAGACGACGCCGGTGGCGGAGTTCTTCTGGAGCGCCCCGATCATGCAGACCGAGACGCACGCCGGGTCGACGCAGTGCATGCACTGGGACTTCACGAAGGTGTCGCGGTCGCCCTCGGAGACCAGGCGGATCACCGTCTTGGTGCGCCCGTCGAGGTCGAGCGGGGCGTCGTAGACGCCGCCGCCCAGGTGAACGCGGCTGGGCGGGAGGTCGTTGGCTTCCCGGCACTTCGCCACGCAGGCGCGGCAGCCGATGCAGCGCGTGGAGTCGTACAGCATGCCCACCGAGTCCAGGCCGGCGACCTTCCGCTTCCGGGCCTCCGCCGGCCCCGCCGCGGCCGCCGCGCCCCCCGCCGCCAGGCCCCGGAGCAGGTTCCTGCGCGTGAGCCGCATGGCTAGCCCCCCTTCTCCTCGCCCTTCCCCTTCTCCTCGGCGGACAGGCTCCGCGAGACCGCGTAGCCGCCGGCCAGCGCCGCGCCGACGATCACCCCGGCCAGCCCGGTCGCCACCGGCGAGATCACGCCGCGCTCGGTCACGACCGACGGGTAGCCGGCGGGCCCGGTGGGCCGCTCGGGCTCCACGGTGGCGTGGAGCGGGACGCGGAAGGCGAGCTCCTGCTCGGTGCAGCCGATGCAGGGGTGGCCGATGCCGATGGGCCAGGCGCCGGGCACCTCCCCGAAGGGGAGCAGCGAGCAGTTGGCGTGGGTGCGGGGCCCCTTGCAGCCGAGCGGGTAGAGGCAGTGGCCGAGGCGGTGCCCCTCGTCTCCGTAGACCCTGGCGAAGCGGCCGGCGTCGAAGTGGGGCCGGCGCGGGCAGTCCTCGTGGATCACGCGGCCGTAGGCGAAGAGCGGCCGGCCGAGGTCGTCGAGGGCCGGCAGCGTGCCGAAGGTGGCGAACTGGAGGACCGTGCCCAGCAGGTTGTAGGGGTTCGCCGGGCAACCGGGGAGGGTGACCACCTTCTTGCCGGGGAGGAGCGCGGGCACGCCCTTGGCCCCGGTGGGGTTCGGCTCGGCGGCCGGGATGCCGCCGAAGGAGGCGCAGGAGCCGATGGCGACGACGGCGCCGGCCCGGGCGGCCGCCTCCCGGAGGATCTCGAGCGCGCTGCGGTCGCCGATGCGGCAGTAGGCCGGGTCCGCCGTGGGCACGGCGCCCTCGACGACGCAGACGTAGCCGCCGCGCCCGACGGCGTCGCGCAGGGTCTTCTCGGCCTGCTCGCCCGCGGCGGCCATGAGCGTCTCGTGGTAGTCGAGCGAGACGAGCGAGAGGATGAGCTCGGCGACGTCGGGGGCGCTGGTTCGCAGCAGCGACTCGGAGCAGCCGGTGCACTCCTGGAAGTGGAGCCAGACGACCGACGGCCGCGAATCGGCCGCGGCCCTGGCCGCCATCTTCTCCGCGGCGCGCGCCGGCAGGCCGACGGCCGCGGCGGCCAGCGTGCAGACCTCGAGGAAGCGGCGGCGTCCACAGGCGTCGAGCGCTGCGGAGGCGTCGGCGCGCGAGCTGGGCTCGATCATGGGTCCCCCCCGGGATGCAGACCACCTTGAACCTTGCGGCGGGGGGCTTCAACGGATGGATCGCCGCAGGCGGCTGGCGCCCGAGACCCCTGTCGGCGCCGGGACTTCTCCCCGGGCGCGCCGCACCAGGGCGGCGCCACCGCCAGGATCCGCCGCTCAGCGCGACCCGGCCGCCCCGCCCTCGCCGCGGGCGCGGAGCGACCGGACGTAGGCGACGAGGTCCCAGGTCTCCTCCTCGTCGAGCGCGGCCCAGGAGGCCATGGCCGTGCCCGGTACGCCCTCCCGCAGCGTCGCGAAGAGGCGGAGCGGCGAGGTTCGCGACTGCCACCTCGCGTCGGTCAGGTCGCGCGGCGGCGTGGACAGGCCGGCGCGGCGCTCGCCGCGGCCGTCGCCGCGCTCGCCGTGGCACAGGGCGCAGTGGCGGGCGAAGAGCGCCCGGCCCCGCTCGCGCGCCGCCGGATCGGCCAGGCGCGCCGCCGGCACCGGCACCGACCGGTACGCGGCCGGCACCTCGACCTCACAGCAGGGGAGCGAGAGCGCCGCGAGGAGCCAGGTCCCGCGCATCGGGCGGCCTCTCGATGAAGCGATGACCCATGCGGCCCGCCTCCGCGGCCACCTCCTCCACCAGCGCCGGGAGGCCGGCGGCCACCGCCGGCGACAGGCCCAGGCCCAGGTCGAGCGTCCCGGGCACCAGGCCGACGAGGACCAGGCGCCGCGGCAGGCCGCCGAGGAGGTCCGCAGCGCCGACCAGGTCCGCGACCCCGACCTGGTGGACCGAGAGCCGGGCCTCGACGGCCGGGCGCACCTCGGCGCCGGCGAGCCGCACCAGCGAGCCGGGCGGGGCGTCGTCGCGGACCGCGTCGACGAGGATCGCCTCCTCGGCGTCCTGGAGGAAGGGAAGGAGGGAGAGCCCCAGCGTTCCGCCGTCGAGCACCAGCGCTCCGGGGGGCGGCCGGTAGCGGCGCGCCAGGCCCGCCACCGCGGCGACGCCGAGCCCGTCGTCGCCGCAGAGCGGGTTGCCGAGGCCCAGGACCAGGAGCCGGGTGGGGCGGTCCCTCACGGCCGCCGACCGCCCTGGTGGGCCTCGGGCGCGTCGCCGGGCCCCACGAACCGGTAGCCGCTGAAGATGGACTCGATGGTGCCGGTCCTCTCCTTCCAGGAGAAGAGGATGGCGCTGATGACGTGGTGCACGGCGAAGCCCCAGACGAGCCACATGAAGCCGTGGTGGAGCCAGCGGGCGTACTGCGGGCCCCCGAACCAGTCGGCGAGGAAGCCGAGCCAGGAGAGCGGCGAGCCCAGGTGCGCCGACTTCCCGTACATCCCGAGGCCGGTGGCCGACTGCACCAGGAGCAGGAGGTAGACGAGGAGGTAGGTGAGGCCGGCGAGCGGGTTGTGCCCGGCCCCCGGCGGCGGCCGGTCCCTGAGGAAGACGTAGTAGAGGTGCATGTCGAGGATGCCGAGGCGGCGCTCGCGGCTCCAGGGGACGAACTGATCCCAGCGCGACCAGGCGTTGCCGCGGAACATCCAGACGAGGCGCGAGAGGACCGCCAGCGTGAGCACGATGGCCGCGTAGAAGTGCACCACCCGGACCCAGCCGGTGACGAAGTGCTGCCGGGCCTCGCCGGTGACCACCAGGAAGGGGTTGCCGATGTAGATGCCGGTGGCGGAGAGGACGACGACGGAGAGGAAGATGAGCCAGTGGCAGGCCCGCACCGGCAGCTGCCACACGTAGATGCGCTGCTGCGCCGGCTCGCTCATGGCGCCCTCACCCGGACGATCTCGCGGCGGCTCGAGTCCACGACGTGCACGCCGCAGGCGATGCAGGGGTCGAAGGAGTGGATGGTGCGGAGGATCTCGAGCGGCTTGGTGGGGTCGGCCATCGGCGTTCCCACCAGCGCCTCCTCGTACGGCCCGCGCTGTCCCTGGGCGTCGCGGGGCCCCGCGTTCCAGGTGCTGGGCACGATGCACTGGTAGTTGGCGATGGCCCCGTTCCGGATCTCCACCCAGTGGCCCAGGGCGCCTCGCGGCGCCTCGTGGAAGCCGGCGCCGGTCGCCTCGGCGGGCCAGCTCGACGGATCCCACTTCGAGCCGTCGTGGATCCGGCGGTCGCCCCGGCCCATGTTGGCCGCCAGCTGCGCCACCCAGTCGCCCATCTTGTCGACCAGCACCTGCGTCTCGATGGCCCGCGCCGCGA
>DATBLK010000241.1:0-2793 GCA_036555405.1 Anaeromyxobacteraceae bacterium | reverse complement strand
CCGGCGGCACCGGCGCGGCCGGAGCCTGGGGAGAGGCGACGAGGAGGGCGAGCAGCAGGGGGAACATGGGGCTCCTAGGCCAGGACCTCCGCGCGCCGCGGCGAGAGACGCCGCAGGGCGAGGAGCAGCGACACGGCGGCTGCCGCGGTGGCGGCGGCGATCTCGAGGCGCAGCGCGCGGACGACGGGGCCGGCCACGTCGGCGCCGACCTGCGACCAGGTCGCGGCGCCGGCGAGGGCGTCGCCGAACCCGGAGAGGACCGGGGCCCAGGCGGCCGGGCCGGCGCCGGCGAGGAGGAGCCCTGCGGCCGCGGAGGCTCCGCCGAGGATGGCGGCGGCGAGGCGGCGCTCCCGGGCCGCGGCGCGCTCCCGGGCGTCGATGCGGGCCAGCACGCCGGCGGTGAAGTCGGCCGGGGGCTGGGGGGCCTGGAGGTCGCCGAGGGCCGCCGCCAGGGCGCGGTGGGACTCGAGGAGCGCGCCGCAGGCAGCGCAGCCGGCGACGTGGCGCTCGGCCTCGGCCGCCTCGGCCCCGACCAGGAGGCGGTCGAGGAGCCGCAGCGCGGTCTCGTCGTCGAGGTGCAGGTCGGCCGGGCTCATGCGCTCTCCCGCGCTTCGAGGTCCTGGCGGAGGCGGGCGCGCGCCCGGTGAAGCCAGGTCATCACCGTTCCGATGGGGATCTCCATGGCCGAGGCGATCTCCTTGTAGCTCATCTGCTCGACGTGGAAGAGGTGGACCACCTCGCGGTAGCGGTCCGGCAAGCGCTGCACCGCGGCGTCGAGCGCCCTGGTCACCTGGGCGCGCTCCAGCGCCTCGTCGGCGCGCGGGGCGGCGGCGTCGGCGAGCTCGGCGGGCGGGTCGCCCTCGCCGCGGCCGTCGAGCTCGAGGCGGCGCGCCGCCGGGAGGCGGCGGCGGAGCAGGTCGATGCAGTGGTTCCGAGCGATCCGCAGCACCCAGGGCGTGAAGGGCTGCGCCGCGTCGAAGGTGGCGAGCGCGGACCAGGCCCGGGTGAACGACTCCTGGGCCGCGTCCCGCGCCTCCTCGGGATCGGAGAGGATCCGGACGCACAGCCCGTAGACCGGGCGCTTCGAGAGGTCCACCAGGCGCGAGAAGGCAGGCCGGTCGCCGGACGCGGCGGCGCGGGCCAGGCTCGCCTCGTCGGAAAGCTCGGCCACCCTCAGCTCGCCCCCCATCCGCAGCGCCCAGCCGGGCAGGACCATCGCCTGAACCATGTGTGGCTTTACGGCACCTTGGAAGCATTATTTCGCGCGCCGGACCCGCGAGGCCATCCGGGGCTGCGGAAAAGGACCTGGAAATCCAGGTTGTTGCCAGGGCAAGACGCAGGGTCTACAGTCGCGCCGTGACCGGCGGCGACGAGATCGCGCTCGACGGGGGCCAGGCCGACGGCGGCGGCCAGGTCCTGAGGACCGCGCTGTCGCTGTCCCTCGCGACCGGGCGGCCCTTCGCCATCGCCGGCATCCGGGCCGGCAGGCCGGAGCCGGGGCTCGGGCCGCAGCAGCTCGAGTCGGTGCGTGCCGCCGCCGCGCTCTGCGACGCCGAGGTCGAGGGGGCCGAGGCCGGCTCGCGCCGACTCGCCTTCCGGCCGCGGCGGCCGGTCCGGCCCGGCGCCTACGAGTTCGACCTGGGCGCCGCCGGGTCGACGCCGCTGATGCTCCAGGCGCTCTGCTGGCCGCTGGCCCTCGCCGGAGGCCGGTCGCGCCTCCTCCTCCGGGGCGGGACGCACCTCCGGGGCGGCCCCACCTTCCACTACCTGGCGCTGGTGTTCGCGCCGGCCGCGGCGCGCCTCGGGTTCCGCGTCGACCTCGAGCTGCGCGCCGCCGGCTTCCGCCCCGAGGGCGGCGGCGAGATGGCGGCGGAGATCCACCCCGCCCACGCCATGCCTCCCCTCGACCTGCGCCACCGCGGCACGCTCCGGGAGGTGGAGGTGCTGGCGATGGTGGCCGGGGAGGGCTTCGCCGTGGCCGAGGTGCTCGCCGCCGCGGCGCTGCGGCGGCTCCGCGAGATCGGCGTCGCCGCCGAGGCGACCCGCCTCCCGGTGCCGGCGCGCGGCTCCGCCGGAAGCCACCTCCTCCTCGTCGCCCACTTCGACCGCACCCGCGCCGGATGCGGCGAGATCGGCGAGCGGGGGGCCGCCCCGGGCCTGGCCGCCGAGGCGGCGGTGTCGGCCTTCGAGGCGCTCCTGCGGGGCGGCGCCGCGCTCGACCCCCACCTCGGCGACCAGCTGCTCGTCCCGGCGGCGCTCTCCGCGGCGGGGCGGGTCGCGGTGCCCGCGGGCCTGGTGCCCTCCACCCGCTACAGCGTCCAGGCGGTGACGGCGCACCTCGAGGCCGCCGCCGAGGTGGTGCGGCGCTTCCTCGACGCCGAGGTGGCGGTGCTGGGCCGGGTGGGCCAGGAGGGCGAGGTGCGGGTGCAGCCGCCCGGCGGTCGGCTCGAGGTGGTCCCGCTGCGGTGAGCGGTGTATCAAGGGGCGGTGCGCCCCTCCTGGAGCGCCCTTCGGGCCCTGGGCCTCGGGCTAGCGCTGGCCGGCTGCGCCGCGGCGCCGCGCGGCCTCGACGCCGAGGCGGAGGCGCGCGGCGCGCTGGAGCGCTTCGCCGACGCGGTCGACGCCGGCCGATGGGAGGAGGCCTGGGCGCTCCTCTCGGCCCGCTGGCGGGCCCGGTCGACCCCGGCGAGCCTGGCGCGCGACTTCCGCGAGTCGGGGCCCGTGGGGCCCGAGGCAGTGGCGCGGGTGCGCGCCCTGCTCGGAGCCGGGGCGAGGGTCCGCGCCGTCGGCCGG
>DATBLK010000268.1:0-3611 GCA_036555405.1 Anaeromyxobacteraceae bacterium | reverse complement strand
CCCTGCCGCCGCCGTGAGCCGATGTCCGGCGCCTTGCGCCGCCTCTGGCGGGCCTCTAAGCGGGCCTCTAGCGGGGGGAGAACTCTCCCCCCGCCGCCCCCCATCACGAGCGTCAATCCAATTGGGGTGCGGAGCCATCATCACTTCCCGAGCCGCCTCTTCCATTCGGCAAGCAGGTTCAGGGCGTCGAGCGGCCGCAGCGCGTCGACCTCGAGCGCACGGATCTCCCTCCGCAGCGCCTCGAGCTCGGCGTCGCCTCCCGAGAACAGGCCGAGCTGCGCCTCGGGCGCGGAGCGGCTCCGCCCGCTCGCCATCGCCGCCCGGCCGGCCTCGTCCACCTCCATGGCCTCGAGGTTCCGGAGGATCTCCCGGGCCCGCGCCAGGATCGCCGGCGGGAGGCCGGCGAGCCTCGCCACCTCGATGCCGTAGCTTCGCGACGCGCCCCCGGCGACGAGCTTGCGCAGGAAGACGACCCGGTCGCCGACCTCGCGGACCGCCGCGGTGAGGTTCCGCACCCGCGGCCGCTCGCGGGCCAGGTCCTGCAGCTCGTGGTAGTGCGTGGCGAAGAGCGTGCGGCAGCCCACCCGGTCGCAGAGGTGCTCGGCCACCGCCCAGGCGATGGAGAGCCCGTCGAAGGTCGAGGTACCGCGGCCGATCTCGTCGAGGACCACCAGCGACCGCCGGGTGGCGTTGTGGACGATGGCCGAGGTCTCCGTCATCTCCACCATGAAGGTGGATCGCCCGCGCGCCAGGTCGTCGGAGGCCCCCACCCGCGTGAAGATCCGGTCGACGAGCCCGACCCGGGCCCGCCGCGCCGGCACGAAGCTCCCCATCTGCGCGAGAAGCGCGATGAGGGCCGCCTGCCGCATCGCCGTGCTCTTCCCCGCCATGTTGGGCCCGGTGATGACGAGGAGCTGGCCCGGCCCTCCCTCCGGCTCGCCGGCCGAGGCCACGGCGATGTCGTTGGGGACGAAGCCGCCCGACTCGGCCGGGAGCATCGCCTCCACCACGGGGTGGCGCCCGTCCGCGATCTCCAGGATCTCGGAGGCATCCACCTCGGGTCGCCCCCAGCCGCGCTCCGCCGCGACCCGCGCCAGGGCGAGGATGGCGTCGGCGTCGGCCGCCGCGGCCGCCGCGGTGCGGAGGCGGCCCGCCTCGGCGAGCACCCTGCCGCGCAGGTCCTCGAAGAGGGCCGCCTCGAGGGTGAAGCGCCGCTCCTCGGCGCCCAGGACCGCCTCCTCGAAGCGCTTCAGCTCCGGCGTGACGAAGCGCTCGCCGCCGGCCGTGGTCTGGCGGCGCTCGTAGTCCGCGGGCACGAGGTGCAGGTTCGGCCGCGTGACCTCGATGTAGTAGCCGAAGACCCGGTTGTAGCGAACCTTCAGCGAGCCGATGCCGGTGCGCGCCCGCTCCTGCGCCTCCAGGCGGGCGATGGTCCCCTTCCCGTCCTCGGCCGCTCCGACGACGGCGTCGAGCTCCGGCGAGAACCCGCGGCGGATCATGCCGCCCTCGGCCGTCCCGGGGGGCGGGTCGTCCACCACCGCCCGTTCGAGGACCGCCGCCAGCGGCTCGAGGCCGCGCAGCGCCCCTCCCGCCGCGGCGAGCAGCCGCGGGCGCGCGCCCTCCAGGCGGTCGGCGAGAGCTGGCAGCGCCGCGAGGCCCGTCGCGAGCGCCCGCAGGTCGCGGGCGCTCCCCTGGCGCAGCGCCAGGCGCGAGAGGCCCCGCTCCAGGTCGCCCACCGCCTTCAGCGATCCGGCCAGGTCCTCGCGGAGCACCGCCGACCCGTGGAGCTCCTCGACGGCGTCGAGCCGGGCGCCGATGGCGCCGAGGTCGAGGAGCGGCCAGCGCAGCCACTCCGCGAGGCGACGGGCGCCCGGCCCGGTCGCGGCGCGGTCCAGGAGCCCCAGGAGCGACCCCTTTCGCCGTCCGCCCGCCAGGGTGCGCTCGAGCTCCAGGTTGGCGCGCGTCGCCTCGTCGAGGAGCAGCGACCCCTCGACCGGCAGCCGCGCCATCCGGTCGACGTGGGCGGCCGGGGCCCGCTGCGTGTCCTCGAGGTAGGCGACCGCGGCGCAGGCGGCGGCGAGGCCGAGCGGCAGGTCGGCGACGCCGAAGCCCTCGAGGCCGGCGGTCCCGAAGCGGCGGGCCAGCTTCTCGGCGGCTCGCTGGAAGTCCGCCTCGTCCCGCTCGGCCACCGGCGCCCCCACCTCCCGCGCCAGCGCGCGACCCCGCTCGCTCGCCGCCGCCTCGCGCCCCAGGAGCAGCTCCCGGACCCCGGCCCGCCGGAGCTCGTCGGCGAGCCGGCCGTCGTCGGCGACCTCGCCGCAGCGCAGCTCGCCGGTACTGGCGTCGAGGAGCGCCAGCCCGCCGCCCGACGGCCCCAGCGCCGCCGCGCCCAGGAAGGCGGCGGCGCGCGGGTCGAGGACCTGGTCGTCGAGCACCATTCCGGGCGTGACCACGCGGGTGACCTCGCGCCGGACGATGGCCGACTTCCCCGGCTCCTCCACCTGGTCGCAGATCGCGACCTTGAAGCCCTGCTCCAGGAGCCTGGCGACGTAGCCGCGAGCCGCGTGGTGCGGCACGCCGCACATCGGCACCTTCTCGTCGCCCTTGGCGCGCGAGGTGAGCGTGATGGAGAGGGCCGCCGCGGCCCGCAGGGCGTCGTCGAAGAACATCTCGTAGAAGTCGCCCAGCCGGAAGAAGAGGATGGCGTCCGGGTACCTGGCCTTCACCTCCAGGTACTGGCGCATCATCGGCGTCGAGGTGGCGGCGATCTCGGGCACCCGGGCCTCGCCGCGCTTCTAGCACGGCCCCCCGGCGTGGCGGGAGCGGGGACCGGATGGCGCGGCTAGCGGGAGGCCGCCCGCAAACGACCGGGCCGCAGACGCCTCGAAGGGCCGAACCCACCTGAGCCGTTGGCGCTCCCGCGTTGCTCGAGCACTCCCCATCCAAGGAACTCGTTGCCAGACATGCTATCGACACTTCATTTGCGACACCGTGGAAGTCGGCGGCTTCTGTGAGGAAGATTCCCATACCGGGGAGTGTCACACCGTCGGTGAGTGCGGCTACTCGTAGCAGCCGCGCGAAGCTCGCGGGCTGGGGCCTTCTCGCAGCAGGGGTGGCGCTCGCAGTGTACGGTGCGGCGCGCTGGAGGCTCGCGGAGCAAGTGGACGTCGCCGACAGCGGGGTCGCGCCGCCCGCGCCCCCAAGTGAGCCAGTAGCGGCCCTGCCCGCTCCGTCGGGCGCCCCCAGCGCAACACGCCCTCGCGTCGTCGGCTCCAAGTTGGTCCCGCCGCAAGGCGGGAGTCACGCGACCGGCGCGAACGACACCGCGCCGCAGGTGGCTGCGAGCTCGAAACCCGCCGCGGCCAGGAACGCCGACGACTGGCCCGAGGAGCGGTGGCAAGCCCTCATGCTCGACCGGAACTTCGGGAGATCGTTGGGAGAGGGGGGGCTCGACGCCTTCAACGAGACGTTGCGCCAGGCGCACGCCGTTCAGCAGTGCGGGCGTCGCTGGCGGCGCCCGCCGGGACTCCGCAGCTACCTCGCCGAGTTCGAGATCCGTCTGCGCGCCGTCGAGGGAGGTCACGTGGTCGACGACGTCCGCGTGCATGACT
>DATBLK010000256.1:0-5381 GCA_036555405.1 Anaeromyxobacteraceae bacterium | reverse complement strand
CTGGTCCTTCTTCTCCGCCTTCTCCGCCTTCTTCGCGCAGTCGCAGTCCTTGCCGCCGGCGAGGGCCGGCGCGGCGAAGGCGAGCGCGAAGGCGGCGGCGACGCCCAGGGCGACGTTCAGCAGGAAACGCTTGCTCATTCTTCGCTCCTCGTGTGGCCCGTACCCGGGCTTGGCGACACCAGATTGGGCGAAGGCTAGAGGGGGGGCGGCGACCTGTCAAGGTGGGTCACGCCGGGCTGCGCAGATGGGGCAACCTCCGGAAACCGTTGAGCCCGCCGGGGTCGAGGCCTACACTCCCGCGGGCCATGCCGCCGCTCGACCCCGACGCGCTCCTCGCGCTGCTCCGGGACCCCAATGCCGAGAGCCGACAGATCGCCGAGCTGGTGGGCGTGTCGCGCGAGGACGCGGGGCGCGCCGCGCGGCTCGTTCTCTCGATGGCGCGTGCCAGGGCGGAGGAGGTCGCGGCCCTCCCGCCCCCGCTCGCCCTGGCCGCGCTCCGGGCGGCGGCCCCGGCCGGGCGCGCCGACGTGGTCGCGGCCCTCGCGGCCAGCGCCTCCCGCGACGTCTCCAAGGAGGCGAAGCGGACCCTCCACCTCATGCGCGCGCGCGGCGTCGAGGTCCCCGAGCTTCGGCGGCAGGCCTCCGCCCCGCCGCCGCCGCCCCCGGATCCGGAGCTGCCCTGCTTCGCGTCGGCGCTGGACGGCCAGGGGGAGCGGGCCGTGTGGCTGGCGCGCAACGTGCCGGGGAAGGGCATCGAGCTCTGCCAGGCGATCGCCTCCGACACCCAGGGCCTCCTCTCGCTCCAGGTGGGGGTCCTGGGGCGCAAGGAGTTCCGCGCCTTCGCCCAGGACCTCGTCGACCGCGGCGGGCAGCTCGGCGTCGCCGAGGTCACGCGCCATCGCGCCCACGCGCTGCTCGGCGAGGCGCGCCGCCTCACCGAGTCGGCCGGCAAGCCGCTTCCCGAGGGGGCCACCGCCTGGCTGGCGCGCCTCGGCGAGGCGCCGCCCCTCCCCGACCCGGCGCTGGACTTCCCGTCGCTTCCGGAGACCGAGGAGCGGGAGGCGCTGGCGGCCGGGGCCCGGCTCCACGAGCGCCCCCTCCTCCGCGGCTGGCTCGCCGACGAGGCGGCGCTTCGCGCCCTGGCGGCCCGGCTCGACGAGATCGCCGCCTCGGCGCTGCTCGTCGACGAGCGCCAGCGCGCCGAGCAGTCGGCCGGAGCCGTCGAGGACGCCCTCGCCGGCTACTTCGACCCGGCGCGGCGGACCCTCTGGTCGCGGAGGCTCTTCGCCGCCGCTTCCCACCTCGCCGACGCCGGGGACTCGGAGGGCGCCCGGCTCGCCGGCGCCGCAGCCCGCGCCCTGGCGTCGGGCCGCGACGCCCGCGAGGTGCCCTTCGCCCGGCTCCTGTTCGAGAAGGCGCTGGCGCCCGCGAGCGGCGCCCCGGCCCCGGCCGCCGAGGCGCTGCGCTGAAGATGCCACCCCGCGGACCCGCGCCCACCGTCGACGTCGTCGTGCTCCTCCCCGGCGACCGCGTGGTGCTCGTCGAGCGCCGGAATCCGCCGCTCGGCTGGGCCCTGCCCGGCGGCTTCGTCGACCTGGGCGAGACCCTGGAGGCCGCCGCGGCCCGCGAGGCCCGGGAGGAGACCGGGCTCGAGGTCCGCCTCGTCGACCTGGTGGGCTGCTACTCCGACCCGCGCCGCGACCCGCGGGGCCACACCGTCACGGTCGCCTACCTGGGCCGGGCCGAGGGCGAGCCGCGGGGCGGGGACGACGCCGCCCGCGCCGAGGCCTTCGCCTGGAACGCGCTCCCGCCGCTGGTGTTCGACCACGCCGAGATCATCGCCGACGCCCGGCGGCTCCTCCTCACCGGCGCCCGGAGGCGCCCGTGACGCCGCTGGCGCCGGCGGAGCGGGCTGCGCTCCTGGGCCTGGCCCGGGCGGCGGTCCGCCATCACCTCGGCCTCGGATCTCCGCCGCCCCTCCCGGAGGGGGGCGCGCTCGGCGAGCCGCGAGGCGCCTTCGTCACCCTCCACGTCCGCGGCACGCTGCGCGGCTGCGTCGGCTCCTTCACGCCTCGCGGATCGCTGGCGCGGACCGTGGCGGCGATGGCGGTCGAGGCGGCGACCCGCGACCCCCGCTTCCCGCCGCTCGCCGCGGAGGAGCTCGACGACGTCGACCTCCACATCTCGGCGCTCGGGCCCCTCCTCGTGCTGGCGAGACCGGAGCAGCTCGTCGTCGGGCGCCACGGCCTCGTCGTGCGCCGCGGCTGGTACCGCGGGGCCCTGCTCCCGCACGTCGCCAGGGACGCGGGCTGGGACGCGCGCACCTTCCTGGAGCGAACCTGCCTGAAGGCCGGCCTGCCCCCGTCGGCCTGGCGCGAGGCCGACGCCGTGGTCGAGGCCTTCGAGGCCGAGGAGTTCGGTGTCGCCGAGCCCGGGTGATCGCCGCCCGGGCGCGTGCTAGGGAGAATCCATGTCAGGCCTCGCGGGCGGACTCCTCGTCGCCACCGTCACCGTCCTCGCCTTCGCCCTGCTCATCGTGGTGCACGAGCTCGGCCACTTCGCGGTGGCCCGGCTCTGCCGGATGCGCGTCGAGAGGTTCAGCATCGGCTTCGGGCCGGTCCTCTGGTCGCGGCGCTCCGGCGACACCGAGTGGGCGGTCTCGTCGCTGCCCCTCGGCGGCTACGTGCGCATCGCCGGGATGGCCCCCGGCGAGGACGTGGACCCGGCCGACGCCGGCGCCTACTGCAACCAGCCCGCCTGGCGGCGCTTCCTCGTCATCCTCGCCGGGCCGGGCATGAACTACCTGGCGGCGGTTCTCCTCGCCGCCGGCCTGGTCCTCTCCCTCGGGTTCCCCGAGCCCGAGCCCGGGCCGGTGATCGGTCACCCCGTCCCCGGGGGGGCCGCGGCGGCGGCCGGCCTGCGCGCCGGCGACCGGGTCCTCGCCGTCGACGGGCGCCCCCTGACGACCTGGCAGGACTTCGTCGGCGAGGTGGTGGCGCACCCGGGGCGCCCCATGCGGCTCGGGATCGAGCGGGGCGGCGCCCGGATCGAGGTCGAGGCCACGCCGCGCGACGAGGGCGGCCGGGGCCGCCTGGGCGTGGCCCAGGGAACCCGCCTCGTCCGCCGCGCCGCTCCGCTCGAGGCGCTGGCCCGGGCCTTCCACGCCACCAACGACCGCGCCGCCGACGTCCTCGGCGGGCTGGCACAGGCCGTGACCGGCCGACAGCGCGCCGAGCTGCGCGGGCCCCTGGGCATCGCCCAGGAGATGGCGCGCAGCGCGCGGGCCGGCGCCTCGCCCTTCCTCGGCATGGTCTGGTTCATCTCCATCGTGCTCGCGCTCTTCAACCTCCTGCCGCTCCCGGCGCTCGACGGAGGCCGCCTGGTGTTCCTGGTCTACGAGATCGTCGCCCGGCGGCGCGTGAACCAGCGCGTCGAGACCGTGGTGCACTTCGCCGGCTTCGTCGCCCTGCTGGCGCTGGTCCTGGCGGTCACGGTCTTCGGCGACCTGGCGAGGCTCTTCCGGTGAGGGCGGCGCCCCCTCGCCTCCCCTCCGCCCCGCTGGGGGAGTCACGGGTCCCGGGGTGAGGGGGACGCGGCGTGCTCGAGGTCGCGTTCGCGGTCGCCCTCGGGCTGGTCTAGGATCGCCGGGTGGCCCTCACCGTCCTCTACTTCGCCGGCGCCCGGGACGCGGCGGGCAGCCCGCGCGAGGAGATCGCGCCGCCCCCGGCCACCGTCGGGGCGCTCCGGGCGGTGCTGTCCGGGCGCCATCCCCGGCTCGCCGGCCTCCTCCCCCGCTGCCGCATCGCGGTGGGCGAGACCCTCGCCGACGACGCCGCCTCGCTGCCGGACGGCTCCGAGGTCGCCGTCCTCCCGCCGGTTTCGGGTGGGGCCGGGCCGTTCCTGGTCGTCGACCGACCCCTCGACCTCGCGGAGGTGGTCGCGGCCGTCCGGGCTCCCGGGCGCGGAGCGGTCGTGACCTTCACCGGAGACGTCCGCGGCGAGACCCGGGGCCGCCGCGTCGTCCGCCTCGAGTACGAGGCCTACCGGCCCATGGCCGAGCGCGAGCTCGCCGCCATCGGAGCCGCCCTCGCCGCCGAGCACGGCGCTGCCGTGGCCATCGTGCACCGCGTCGGGCGCCTCGAACCGGGGGAGGCGGCGGTGGTCATCGCCTGCGCCGCGCCGCACCGGGCCCCGGCCTTCCGGGCCTGCGAGGGCGCCATCGAGCGGCTGAAGCGGGACGTCCCCATCTGGAAGCGCGAGGTCTACGAGGACGGCTCGGTGTGGGTCGGGCTCGGCCCCTGACGCGCGAGGGTGCTAAGCTCCACGGGCCGTGCCGCGGGCCCGCAGCGCCAAGGTTCTCATCGCCGACGACGACCGGGTCGTCCGGACGTTGCTGGCCGACATGCTGGCCGACATGGGCCACGTCGTCGTCGTGGCGGAGAACGGCGCCGAGGCCGTCGAGCTGTGCGTCCGGGAGCGGCCCGACGTCGTCATCCTCGACTTCCTCATGCCCAAGCTGTCGGGCCTCGACGCCCTGAAGGCGATGCGCGACCGCGGCATGGTCATGCCGGCGCTGCTCCTCACCGCCATCAGCGACTCGTCCCTGCGCGCCGTGGACGGCTTCGACGCCCCCGACGCCATCCTGGGCAAGCCCTTCAAGCGCCGCGCCATCGAGAAGGCGCTGTCCCGGGCACTCGGGGAATGAGGCTGTTCCGGTCGACGCTGCTCCTCACCATGGCCGCATGCGCGGTGACCGCCGCGGTCGGGGGCGCCGCGCTCCTCCGCACCGGGTCCCACGAGGCGCGCAGCATCGTCGTCGCCAGCGCCGCCGGCTTCCTGGCGGCGCTGCTCCTCTCCTTCGCCTTCGCCCGGAGCCTGGCGCGGCAGGTGTCGCAGGTCGTCGGCGGCGCGCTCGAGATCGCCCGCGGCCGCTTCGGGCGCGAGGTCCCGGTCACGGCCCGCAACGAGATCGGCGAGCTGGCCTACACCTTCAACCACATGTCGCGCGAGCTCGCCTCCTACGACCGGGAGAACAAGGAGCTCATCGCGCGGCTCGAGCGCGGCTACCTCGAGACCATCTCGGCGCTGGCCTCGGCCATCGACGCCAAGGACCCGTACACCCGCGGACACAGCCAGCGCGTGAGCCACTGGTCCATGGAGATCGGACGGGAGCTGGGGCTCGGGGGCGACGAGCTCCGGGCCCTCGAGTACGGAGGGCTCCTCCACGACATCGGGAAGATCGGCATCCCCGAGGCCATCCTCCTCAAGGCCACCGCCCTCGACGACGCCGAGATGCTGGTGATGCGGCGCCACCCCGCCATCGGCGCCGAGATCCTCCGCGAGGTCGAGTTCCTGCGCCGCGCCGCCGAGGCCGTCCGCAG
>DATBLK010000247.1:0-8895 GCA_036555405.1 Anaeromyxobacteraceae bacterium | reverse complement strand
GCCAGGAAACCGCGGGCCGCCTCGGCCGGCCCCGCCGCGGCCAGGTCGGAGACGAACCCGCTCGCGTGGACCAGGCGCGCGCCGTCGCTCGAGGCGAGCCGCTGGCTCGACGGGTGCTCGCGGGCGAACCGCTCCCCCGGCGTGACGGCGAGGAGCGAGAGGAGGATCGCGGTCGTGGTCATGTGCTCTCCCTGCGAGCGGGCCCGGATGGTCGCACCGGCCGCCCCGGCGGGCCAGCGGCCAGCCGGGTGCGTTTCCGGAATCCGGGCGCAGGTGCAGAGACGGGCGCGGAGCGCCCGTGACATGTCATGCGCGCGGGGGACATGCGCCGGGGAGGTCAGGGCACGGCGAACACCGCGCCCGCCATGCCCAGCGCGGCATGCAGGGTGCAATAGTACGGGTAGCTCCCGGCTGCGCTCATCGCGAACGTCGCGGTCGTCCCGGTGCTCGTCGGGGTCGCGAACGGTCCCGTCGACGCGGCGACCGGGGTGCCTCCGACCACGGCGCCCCCCTGGAGCGGGTGGAACGCGAAGTCCCCGCTGAACGCGACCTCGGCCCCCACCCTCACCTTGATGCACCTCGGGGAGTAGGCGAAGCCGGCCCCCGGGAACGTCACCGCGGCCGAGGCCGAGCCGGTGAGGTCGGTCGCCCCTGCCGGCGTGCAGCCGTTGAGGTCCGCTCGGCAGATTGCCGCGAAGCACATCCCCGCGGCGCAGTCGGCGTCGGCGGCGCAGCCCTGGCCGGCAGGGCACGCCGGGCAGGCGGGCCCGCCGCAGTCGGCTCCCGTCTCCGGGCCGTTCTTCACGCCGTCGACGCAGGTCGGCGCCTGGCAGGCCTGGCCGCTGCACACGGCGCTGGCGCAGTCGGCGCCGTCGACGCAGCCCACGCAGGCCCCGCCGCCGTCGCAGACGCCCGCGGGGCAGGGCGCGTGCGCCGCCGAGGGCGGGTTCGAGGGAGAGCCGGCGGCGCAGAGGTCCTGGGTGCACGGGTTGCCGTCGGCGGGGACGTCCGAGTCGTCGGCGGCCGAGACGGCGTTTCCGCTCCCGTCGCACTGGTTCCGGCGGCAGTCGCCGGCGACCTGGCTCGAGAGCGGCGTGCCGGCGGCCGCGCTCGCGGCCCCGCAGGCGCCGCCGGCGCAGGTGCGCGTGCTGCACTCGGTGTCGACCCCCGGGCAGTCGGCGGGCACCGAGCAGGTCGCGGCGCAGGCCCCGTTGCCGTCGCACGCGAAGCCCGAGCCGCAAGGCGTGCCCGCGGACGCGTTCGAGCTCCCGCAGGCGCCCGCGGCGCAGGTGCGCGAGGCGCAGGCGGTGTCGGCGCCGGGGCAGTCGGACGGAGCGCGGCATTCCGGCGACGGCGAACCGCCCCCGCAGGAGGTCGCCGCCCCCATGCCGGCGGCGACGCCGAGCGCGGCGAGGGCCGCCCATGCCCGGATGGAGCGTCCCTTCGGCGTGTCCATGGCGACCTCCGTCGCCCTTGGACGCACGACCGGGCCGGGGGGTGCGGCGCGACGCCTGAACGCGGGGCGCACCCGCCCCGGGAGGGCGCCGGAGAGGGTTCCTCGTCAGCGCGCCCGCGGCTCGCGGAGGAACCCGTGGAGCCGGTGGAACCAGCCGGCGCGGGGGAGCGCCATGAACGGGCAGAGGTCGGTGACCGGCTCGACGCCCGCGTCGCGGCAGACGGCGATGGCCTCGGGCGACGCCGCGCCCGGGCCGGCGCCGCGGTGGAGCCAGATGCGGCGCACGCCGGCGGCCAGGCAGTCGCGGACCGCGTCGGCGGTCCGGGCCGGGGGCGTCATGACGATGGCACCCGAGGGCGGGGGCGAGAGGTCCTGCACGCGCGGGGCGCAGGCGCGCCCCTCCGCCTCGGCGGCCGAGGTGCTCACCGGAGCGACGTCGTGCCCGCGCTTCAGGAGCTCCCTCAGCACCGCCCGGCTGAAGGACCTCGGGTCGCTCGAGACCCCGACGAGCGCGATCCGCCCCCCGGCGAGGATCTCGCGCGCGCGCTCTCGCATCCGGGACATCGCGGCCTCCTCTTCGCCCCGGCGCGACGATGTCATCCGGCGGGGCGGGCCGCTTGCGGCAGAATGCCGCCCCCGCCCGCCCCGGCGCGGCCCCTCCGCCCGGGCCATCGCGTCGCGGATCCCGGGGTCGCCGGACCTTGGTCTACCGGCGCCGCGGCCCCGAGAATAGCTTGCCGGCCGGGGGCGCGGTCCGGCGCGCGAGGAGGGCCCCGCTCCGGAAGTCGTCCCGCCCCCGCCACCTTCCTCCTCGTCGGCGCGCCGCCGGGTCGGACCCGTCGGCGCGCCCGCTTTCGGGGCGGACCGCTCGACCCGGTGACAATCGCCTCGAAGTGAAGTCGGGCGTTTCACCCCGAGACGGCGAACGCGACCCGCGGGCCCCCTGCCGGTCGCTCCGCTCCGCGCCCGCTTGGGGGCGCTCGCTTGCCCGCGCGCGGGACGGCGCCGACAATCGCGCCCTCGTGCGCGCCTTGCTGGGTGGCCTCCTCGCGCTCGCGGCGCTGTCGCCCCCGGCGCGGGCCGGGGACGCCGGCTCGCCCGCGCCGCCCCTCCCCTGGCAGGAGCCGGCGCCGGTGGCGCGCCTCTTCCTGCAGCTCCCCTTCGAGGCTCCGGAGCCCGCCGCCGAGGGCCGGCTCGAGGCCGAGCTCCGGCTCCTCCACTCCAACACCCTGCTCCTCGAGGAGCTCCGCCCGCCCCTGGAGCTGGCCGCGGACGTCGAGACCACGCACCTCGCGGCGCTGCTGCGCTACGGCCTCTCGACCGGCGTCGAGCTGCAGCTCGCCGCGCATCTCGTCGCCGATGGCGGCGGCTTCCTCGACCGGCCCATCGAGGCCGTCGAGAGATGGTTCCGCTCCGCGAACCCGCAGCGCGTCCACCGGCCCCGCGGCGCCGCCCGCTACCGGCTCCTCCGGCCCGACGGGAGCGGCTTCTCGCGCGACGGCGCCGGGACCGGGCCCGGCGACCCGTGGCTGGGGGTGAAGTGGCTCGCGGCCGCCGGCGGCGGCGGCGCCCCCGCCGTCGCGGTCCGCGCCGCCGCCAAGATCCCGGCCGGCCGGATGCCCTTCGGGAGCGGCGAGGCGGACCTGGGCGCGAGCCTGCTCCTCGGCTGGACGGCCGGCGCCGTCGCGGTGCGGGCGCAGGTCGACGCGCTGGCGCCGACCGGAGCGCTCCGCACCGCCGCGCTCGCCACCCGGCCCTACGGCGCGGCCTCGGCGGGCCTCGCGTGGCGGACCGGCGGGCGGACCACGCTCCACGCGCAGGCGAGCCTGCACCTCGCCCCCCTCCGCGGCGGCGGGCTCGACCAGCTCCGGGACCCCACCGCCTACCTCGTCGCCGGCGCCACCGTCGACCTCTCCCCCGGCCTGGCCCTGGAGGCCGCCGCCGCCGAGAACGTCTTCAGCCCCCGCCGCGGGGCGGACGCGGTCGTGCTCCTCGGCCTCCGGCTCGGGCGCTGACGGCGCCGCCGGTTGACGCTCGCCGGCCGAGGGGCTAAGCGAGCGGACCGTGCGCCAGACCCGCCGGCCCCTCACCGTCGTCGCCCTGCTCCTCGGGCTCTTCCTCGCGGCGATGGAGATGACCGTGGTCTCGACCGCGATGCCCACCGCCGTCGGCGACCTCGGAGGCCTGCACCTCTACGCCTGGGCGTTCGCCGCCTACATGCTCACGACCACGGTGACCGTCCCCATCCACGGCAAGCTCGCCGACCTGCGCGGCCGCAAGCCGGTGATGCTCGCCGGCATCGGGCTCTTCCTCCTCGGCTCGGTGGCCTGCGGCCTCTCGCGGAGCATGGAGCAGCTCATCGCCTTCCGGGCGCTCCAGGGGATCGGCGCCGGCGCCATCCAGCCCATGGCGCTCACCATCGTCGGCGACCTCTTCGACGTCCGGGAGCGGGGCCGGATGCAGGGGCTCTTCGGGGCCGTCTGGGGCGTCGCCGGGCTCGTCGGGCCGCTGCTCGGCGGCGCCATCGTCCATGCCCTGGGGTGGCGCTGGGTCTTCTACGTCAACCTGCCGCCCGGGATCGCCTGCGCCGCCGTCCTCTCGCTCGCCTACCACGAGCGGGTGGAGCGCCACGAGCACCGGCTCGACCTGCTCGGCGCCGCGCTCCTCGGCGGCGCGGTGGTCTCGGTCCTGGCGGCGGCGCGCCCCGGCGGCGCCGGGACCTGGGCCTGGCCGGCCGCGCTCCTCCTCGGCGCCCTCTTCGTCGTCGCCGAGCGCCGGGCGCGCGAGCCGCTCCTCCCCCTCGACCTGTTCGCCCGCCCCCTGATCGGCGTCGCCTCGGCGGTGGGCGCGCTCGTCGGGGCGGGGATGATCGCCACCGTGACCTTCGTGCCGCTCTACGTCCAGAGCGTCCTCGGCGGGAACCCGACCGAGGCCGGAGCCGCCATCGCGCCCATGGCCGTGGGCTGGCCCGTCGCCAGCGCGATCTCGGGTCGCCTCCTCCACCGCACCGGCTACCGGCTCCCCATCCGCGGCGGCCTGCTGGTGTCCTTCGCCGCGGCGCTGGGACTCGCGCTCCTCCTGCGGCCGGGCGTGAACCCCTGGGTGCCCCGGAGCCTCGCCGCCCTCTACGGCGTCGGCCTGGGCTTCGCGAACACGCCCCTCGTCATCGCGGTGCAGACCAGCGTCCCCTGGAACCGGCGCGGCGTCGCCACCGCCTCGACGATGTTCTTCCGGACCATCGGCGGCGCGCTCGCGGTGGGCCTGCTCGGCGGCCTGCTGGCGGCCGCGCTCGCCGGCGGCGCCGCCGCGCCCGCGCAGGTGGAGCGGCTCCTCGGGCCGGAACGGCACCTCCTCCCGCCCGGGACCGTCGCCGCGCTCTCCGGCGTCATCCAGTCGGGCATGGGCCACGTCTTCTGGGCGGCAGCGGGCATCGCCGGCGCCGCCTTCCTCGCGAGCCTCCTCTTCCCGGCGCTGGCCGTCGAGCCACCCCCGCCGCAGGCCGCGCCGGTGCCCGGGGCCTGACCGGGGACCGGCCGGGGTCAGGCCTTCCGCAGCGCCTGGTCGAGGTCGGCGATCAGGTCCTCGACGTCCTCCAGCCCCACCGAGACCCTGATCATCCCCTCCTCGATGCCGGCCCGGCGCTTCTCCGCCGGCGGGACGTCCGCGTGGGTCATCGTGAACGGGTGCTCGACGAGCGTCTCGATGCCGCCCAGGCTCACCGCCAGCTTCATCTCGCGCACGGCGTCGAGCACCCGGAAGGCCTCGGCCTCGCCGCCCTTCACCGTGAACGAGAGGAGGCTCCCCTGGCCGCTGCACTGCCGCCGCCAGAGCTCGAGCTGCCGCTCCCCCATGCTCGGGAGCCCGGGGTAGAGCACCCGCGCCACCCGGGGGTGGTCGCGGAGCCACCCCACCAGGCAGCGCGCGTTCTCCTGCTGCTTCTCCATGCGGAGCTGGAGCGTCCCCAGGGAGCGGCCGATGAGCCAGGCGGTGTCGGGGTCGGAGGTGGAGCCGAGGATGGTGCGCAGCTCCTGGAGCGGCGCCAGCGCCTCGCGGCTGCCCATCGCCAGGCCGGCGATGAGGTCGGAGTGGCCGCCGAAGAACTTCGTCGCCGAGTAGAGGACCAGGTGGGCGCCGAGCGCGAGCGGCCGCAGGAAGATCGGGCCCAGGAAGGTGTTGTCGACGAGCACCTGGATGCGGCGGCCCGGCCCGGAGTGGGCGTCGGCGACGGCCCGCGCCCCGGGGACGTCGGAGAGCTGCATCGTCGGGTTGGCCGGGGACTCGACGAAGATCACCTTCACCGCCCGGTCGCGGGCCACGACCGCATCCATCTCCTCCCGCGTGGCCCCGGCGCGGAAGGGGACGGCGCGGATGCCGAAGGAGGGCAGGATCTTCGTGAAGAGGTGCTCGGTGCCGCCGTAGACCGGCTCGGAGAAGGCCAGGGCGTCGCCCGGGCGCAGCGCCGCGAGGCAGGCCGCCGAGATGGCCCCCATCCCCGAGGAGAAGAGGAGCGCCGCCTCGGCGCCGTCCCAGGCCACGGCCCGGGCCTCGAGGATCTCGCTGTTCGGGTTGTTCACCCGCGTGTAGATGAGCGCCGGGCTCTCGCCCTCCCGCGGCGCCTCGAGCCCGTAGGCGAGCGCGAAGGCGCGTTTCCCCTGGGCCGCGTTCTTGAAGATGAAGGTCGAGGTCCGGAAGACGGGCGGGATGGCCGCGCCCTCGGAGCGCTGGGGGTCGTAGCCCTTGGAGAAGATCTCGGTCTGCGGCTTGCGGCGGGTCATGGCGCGCCTCCTCGCGTGGCCCGGCGAGCTTGGCGCGAGGGCGGCGGCGGGGGAAGCGGCGCGCTGCCGCCAGGGGCCGCTCCAGCGGAGGGTGGCCGCAGGAGCCCGATCGGGCGGAGGCGCGCCGCCCGGGCGGAGGGCAGCCGGAGGTGCGGGGCAAGCGGTCGAGGCGGCCGTCACTCCCGCCGCGGCGCCCGGCCGGCGGCGAGGTCGAAGAAGCTGGCCCAGGTGACGAAGGGCTCGAGGGAGCGGAACTCGGGAAAGGGGCCGCGGTCGAATCCGGCAGCCAGCTCGGCCCCGCCCTTCCCCGGGTTCGCCGCCACGTGGCGCTGCGCCGCCCGCAGGAAGTCGCGGTAGCGGACGAGGGGGCGACCTCGTCGAACTGGCTGTCGACGAGGACCGCGCCGTTCGCCCCGGCGACGAGCCCCACGTTTCCCCCCCGGCCGAAGATCACCCACACGCCGTCGGCCACCTTCTCGACCCGGTGGACCTCGGCGGGCTCGGGCCCAGGCGGCTTGCCGGCGTGGGCGCGGGCGGCGAGCGGCAGGCAGGCGAGTGCGGCGAGGAGGGCGGGGCGCATGGAGGCCTCCGGCGCCTGTGGATAACCGGCCGCGCCGGTCCCGCGGCTCCCGGGTGGGGCGAGGCTGTACGGGGCGGCGGGGGCGTGGTCTCCTGCCGCAGCCGGAGGCGCGAATGGCCGACCGAGGCAGGCCCGAGATCTGGAGCCGGGAGTTTCCCGCGGGCGCGGTGATCTTCGAGGAGGGCGACCCCGGGAGCCGGATGTACGTCATCCAGTCGGGCCGGGTGCGCCTCGAGCGGGCGGCGGGGGGCCGGCGCCTCTCGCTGGGGTCGCTCGGCCCCGGCGAGTTCTTCGGCGAGATGGCGCTCCTCGAGGGGCAGCCGCGCTCGGCGACCGCGGTGGTGGCGGAGCCGGCGCGGCTCCTGGAGCTCGACGAGACGGCCTTCGCCGAGCTCCTCCGCGAGAAGCCCGAGGTCGCGCTCCGCCTCCTGAAGAAGCTCTCGGCGCGGCTCCGCGAGGCCACGCGCCAGGTGCAGAACTTCCTCGCCGCCGACGTCATGGGCCGGGCGGTGGAGGTCCTGCGCGCCCTGTGCGGCCCCCCCGGCGCCGGCGGCTGGCGGCCGGCGCCGCCGGACCTCGAGGTCGCCGAGCTGGCGGCGCGCTCCGGCGAGAGCCCGGAGCGGGCCCGGGAGCTGTGGGGCCGGCTCGAGCGCGCCGGGCTGGTGCGCGCCGCCGGCGCCCGCCGCGAGCTCGCCCCGGCGCCGCTGCTGGCCGACTTCCTTCGCTATCTGGAATTGAAGCCGCGCTACGACGCCCTGGCCCAGGGCGAGCTCGCGGAGGTCGCGGTCCAGGGCGGCGAGCCGGTGGAGGCGCTGCTCTCCGAGCTCTTCCACGCCCGCATCCTGCCCGGGAAGGCGGAGAGCGGCATGGCGGCGCTGGCGCGCGGCTGGAACGAGTTCCAGGACCTGGAGCGCCGCTTCGGCGGGCAGCGGTGACGCCCTCCCTCGACGGCCCGCCGCGGCGCCACTTCGCGAGCGACAACTACGCCGGGATCTGCCCCGAGGCCTGGGAGGCGATGGCGCGCGCCAACGCCGGCCACGTCCCCGGCTACGGCGACGACGCCTGGACGGAGCGCGCCGCCGCTCTCGTCCGCGAGCTCTTCGAGACCGACTGCGAGGTCTTCCTGGTCTTCAACGGCACCAGCGCCAACGCCCTCGCGGTGGCGGCGCTGTGCCGGCCCTGGCACGCCGTCGCCTGCCACGAGGTGGCCCACGTCTCGACCGACGAGTGCGCCGCCCCGGAGCTCCTCGGCGGCGGGGTGAAGGTCATCCCCCTGGCCGGCCCGCAGGGCAAGGTGACGCCGGAGGCGCTCCGCCGCCTGGCCGGCCGCCGCGACGACGTCCACTTCCCGCGGGTGCGGGCGGTGAGCCTCACCCAGGCGACCGAGCTCGGGACCGTCTACCGGCCCGCCGAGGTCGCGGCCCTCGCCGAGGCGGCGCGGGGCCTGGGGATCCGGCTCCACGTCGACGGCGCCCGCTTCGCCAACGCCGTGGCGTCGCTCGGCCTCTCGCCCGCGGCGCTCAGCTGGCAGGCGGGCGTCGACGTCCTCTCGCTCGGCGGCACCAAGGACGGGATGGCGGCGGGCGAGGCGGTGGTCTTCTTCGACCGGGAGCTGGCGCGCGAGTTCGCCTGGCGGAGGAAGCAGGCCGGCCAGCTCGCCTCGAAGATGCGCTTCCTCGCCGCGCCCTGGGTCGGGATGCTCGAGTCCGGCGCCTGGCTCCGCAACGCCCGCCACGCCAACGCGATGGCGGCGCGCCTCGAGGCGGCGGTCCGGGCGGCCCCGGGCGTGCGGCTCCTCCAGCCGCGCGAGGCGAACGCAGTCTTCGCCGCGATCCCCGGGCCGGCGGTGGCGGCGCTCCACGGCCGCGGCTGGCGCTTCTACGACTTCGAGATCTGGGGCGGCTCCCGCCTCATGTGCTCCTGGGACACGGCCCCGGAGGACGTGGACCGCTTCGCGAGCGACCTGCGCGAGGTGATGGGCGGCATCTGAACGGGGGCTGGCACCCTTCCCACCGGTGCCCGGGCGGCGCGAAGATGGCCGCCGGAGGTCGCCATGCTCGACATCCTGGTCGCGCTCGCGCTCG
>DATBLK010000221.1:0-3117 GCA_036555405.1 Anaeromyxobacteraceae bacterium | reverse complement strand
GCTTCCGGCGCAGCTCCTGGTCCTCGGCGCTCTCCGTCAGGAGCGCGTCGAAGGTCGGCGCGGGGGCGCGCTGCGGCCGGAGGCGGAGCCGCGCCAGCAGGCCGAACCCGCGCCCGGGGGCGGGGGCCGCCGGCGCCGCGGCCCGCGCCGCGGCCGGCGGCGCGGGGCTCGCCGAGAGCAGGGCGATGCCGGCCTCGGAGGCGCCGATGAGGAGGAGCTCGCCGCCCATGCGGGCCACCACCAGCGACCGGCGCGGCCCGAGGCTGGCGGTCTCCACCACCTCGACGTGCCGCGCGGCGCGGGACCGCCCCCGGGTCAACATGAAGGCGCTCACCGCCAGGCCGGCGAGGAGCAGCGCCGGGAGCGCCACGCTGGCGAGCGGCGACGCCCCCGCGAGCAGGGCGGCGGGGGCGGCGTCGCCCGGGGGCGGGGCCGGGGCGGCGGCGAGGACGAGGGTGAGGACGGCGGCGAACATGGCGGGCTCCCTCAGCGCAGGCGGGCGATGCGCTCCTGCGGGCTCACGATGTCGGTGATGCGGATGCCGAACTTGTCGTTCACGACCACGGCCTCGCCGCGAGCCACCAGCCGGTCGTTGACCAGGATGTCGAGCGGCTCGCCGGCGACCTTGTCGAGCTCGACGACCGAGCCCGGGGCCAGGGCCAGGAGGTCCTGGATGGACATCCGGGCTCGCCCGAGCTCGACGGAGAGGTCGAGGGGCACGTCGAGGAGCATGTCGAGGCGGCGGGCGGAGCCGTCGCCGGTCTGGGCGCTGGCGGTCATCGGGGGTCACTCCGTTGGGGCTGGGCGCGGGCGCCCGGGGGGACGGGGGGTCTCATGCCGGACACGGCGGTGTCGACGACCAGGGCCATGGCGCCGCCGGAGACGCTGGGCCGGGCGCGAAGCTTCTCCCGCCCCTGGACCAGCACCGGGAGGGGCCGGTTCTCGTCGGAGTCGAGGAGCAGCGTCTCGCCGGGCTCGAGGGAAAGGAGGCGGGAGAAGGGGATGACGGCGCGGCCCAGCAGGCCCCGGACCTCGACGCGCACCTGCTCGAGCTCGCCGGCCAGGGCCTCGGCCACCTTCTGGTCGGCGCGCTGGGCCAGCTGCCGCGGCGCCGCCAGCTGGGCCTTGGCGGGCTCCACCGCGGCGTAGGGGATGACGACCTGGAGCCGGCCCTCGAGCCCGCCGGTCAGCTCGAAGGCGGAGACGATGCCCACGTCGCTCGGCGGGGCGATGTTCGCCATCCGCGGATCCATCTCGATGCGCAGGACCTCGGGCCGGAACGGGATCACCGGAGCCCAGCACCGCGCCATGGCCTCGGTGAGGACCCCGAGGAGGCGGCGCAGGACGAGCTGCTCCACGGTGGTGAGGTCGCGGCGCCCCTCGGCGGCGGCCTCCTGCTCCCGGCCCCTCCGGTCCCCCAGCGCCGCGCCCAGCAGCGCCTCGGCCACGCCGGGCTCGAGCAGCACCAGCCCGAAGCCGGAGGAGGTGCCGAGGCCCATGACGCAGACGGTGGCGGGCGGCGCCAGCAGCGGGGTGAGGTCGGCGAACTTCAAGAGCGTGGCGGCCCCGGCCGTGGCCCGCAGCGCGAGGCGGGTCCTGCCGGCGAGCCCCATGCCGAGCTGGGCCGCGATCTGCTCGTTGATCGCGTCCAGGGTCGGCATCTGGCCGCGGATGATGCGGTCCTGGCTGGTGAGGTCGTAGGCGGCCACCGGGCCGTGCGGGCCGCGGCCGGAGTCGGACGGCACCCGGCCGTCCTGGAGGGCGCCCATCAGCGCCTTGACCTCCTCGGGCGAGAGCGTGACCGGCATGCGGCGCCCCTACTGGACCACGAGCTCGGTGACGTAGATGCTGCGCACCGGCGCGCCCGGCGCGGCTTGCTTCAGCCGCTCGGCGAGCTCGCTCTTGGCGCGGGCGATGTTCTCGCCGCCGCGCAGGTCGGCGGTCGTGCGGTCGGAGAGGTAGGTGATGAAGCTGTCGCGGACGGCCGGCAGGCGGGAGGCGAGCGCCTCCTTCGCCTTCTCGTCGGCGACCTCGACCTCGATGCTGATGCGGGCGTAGCGGTCCACCTCGGGATCGCGCAGGTGGACGACGAAGTCGGGGAGCTTCACCACCGGGCCCGGCAGGGCGCCCTTCTCCGGCTTCTTCCCGTCGTCCTTCCTCGCGGCCCTCTCCCCGGGGACGTCCGGGGCGCCGTCCGCGGCGGGCTTCAGCGCGCCGACGGGCGGGCGCAGCACCAGCAGGGCGAGCACGGCCGCGAGGAGCACGGAGTTCACGAGCATGAGGAGGACCGGGAGCCTGCTCCCGCCGCCCGCCGCCGCCTCGCCCCTGCCCTCCGGCGCTTCCTTCCCGTCCTTCTCTCTCTCTCTGTCGGCCATGGTCGGCTCCCCTGGGCCCGGCCGGGAGCAAGGGCCGTGCCCCGCGGGCGGCGGCGCAATGCCCCTGGGCTGCTGGGGAAACCGGGCGTCAGCGCGGTGACGGCCGCGGCCGGGCGCCACGCGGCTGACGGGCGGGGGGCGCCCCGCTGGCGGGCCGGGGGGATGCTGGGAGTGGAATTCGACGCCGCGATTCCGTAGACTTCCGCTCTCGGTATGAGGGGGCGTCGTGCGCGGTGAAGCGTTCGCCCGTCAGCTTGAGCTGCTGGCGCTGCTGGAGGCCAGGCCGGAGGGGGTCGAGCCGGAAGAGGTGGCGGGCGAGCTGGGAGCCCTGCGCCGGATCGTGTACCGCGACTTCCGGGTGCTGGAGACCCTGATCCAGAGCAGGGACGTGTCCGTCCCTCGCCTACGCTACGAGGCCGGGCGCACGATACGTGACAGTCCGCGGCGTTGGTTGAGGATAGGGCGACAAAGCCGTTTGGGCGGGCCTGTGAGCGGGCCCGGTGTCTTCGCTCGGAGTCGGATCAGGCCAGTGTGCGATAGGGAGTGGTGGACGGAGCGGACGACATCACCGTAGGGGCGGGTGAGTAGTGAGCTCATTCTTCGACTACTGGGCCAAAACAGGAGCTGACGAGGCCGCGGGATTCCACCTACTGCCGTACCACGGGGTCGACGTGGCAGCGGTCGGTTCGGTTCTCCTGGAGCGCGATCCGCGCCATCTTCGAACGCTGGTCATGCTCTCCGG
>DATBLK010000180.1:0-1921 GCA_036555405.1 Anaeromyxobacteraceae bacterium | reverse complement strand
GGCGCCGCTCTTCTGCGCGGGCCTCATCGGCCACCGCGCCTGGCGGCTGGCGAACCGGGCGCGCCGGGTCGGGCTCTGCGGCTTCGGGGCGGCGGCGCACATCGCGGTGCAGGTGGCGCGGGGCGCCGGCCAGGAGGTCCTGGCCTTCACGCGTCCCGGGGCCGCCGAGGCACGGGCCTTCGCCCGCTCGCTGGGCGCGTCCTGGGCCGGCGGCTCGGACGAGGAGCCGCCGGCGCCGCTCGACGCGGCCATCCTCTTCGCTCCCGTGGGCGCGCTCGTTCCCCGGGCGCTAGGGGCGGTGCGGAAGGGCGGCCTCGTCGTCTGCGCCGGCATCCACATGAGCGACATCCCCTCGTTCCGGTACGCGCTCCTCTGGGGAGAGCGCAGCGTGGTCTCGGTCGCGAACCTCACCCGCAGGGACGGCGAGGAGTTCCTGGCGCTGGCGCCCCGCATCCCGGTCCGGACCGAGGTCGAGACCTTCCCGCTCGCGGAGGCGAACGAGGCGCTGGCGCGGCTGCGGGAGGGGCGGCTGCGCGGCGCGGCCGTGCTGGTACCCTGAAGCTGGAACCCCCGCGATGCCCGCCGAGCTCCTCCTCCTCGTCCCCACCCGCAGCTACCGCACCGACGACTTCGTCGAGGCGGCTCGCCGCCGCGGCGTCGGCGTCGTCCTGGGAAGCGACCTCTGCCACCGGGTGGAGGAGACCTTCGGCGGCGTCGAGGGCGTTGTCTCGCTCGACTACCGCGACCCCGAGAGGGCCGCCGAGCGCATCGCCGAGCTGGCGCGCGAGCGGCCCATCCGCGGCGTCGTCCCCACCGACGACGCCACCGGCGTCATCGCCGCGATCGCCGCCGCGCGGCTGGGCCTTTGCCACAACCCGCCGGCCGCGGCGCGCCGCGCGGCGCACAAGGCCGAGAGCCGCCGCGCGCTCGCGGCCGCCGGCGTCGCCGTGCCGCGCTTCTCCGTCCACCCGCTCGGCGACGGCCCCGAGGGACCGTCGCGCCAGGCGCCGTACCCCTGCGTCCTCAAGCCCGTGAACCTCTCGGCGAGCCGGGGCGTCATCCGCGCCGACGACCCCGAGGCCTTCGCTGCCGCCTGGCGGCGCATCGAGCGCATCGTCGATCGCGCCCGCGCCGAGCGCCGGCCGTCGGACCCCGAGGCCCGGTCGATCCTGGTGGAGGCCTTCGTCCCCGGCCCCGAGGTGGCGCTGGAGGGGCTCCTGCGGGAGGGCCGGCTCGAGGTGCTGGCGCTCTTCGACAAGCCCGACCCGCTCGACGGGCCCTTCTTCGAGGAAACGATCTACGTCACGCCCTCGCGTCACGAGGAGCGGGTGCAGGCCGAGGTGGCGCAGGTGGCGGCCGCCGCCGCGGCGGCGCTGGGCCTCGCCGAGGGGCCGGTGCACGCCGAGCTGCGGCTCGGGCCGGGCGGCCCCGTGGTCCTGGAGGTCGCGGCCCGGAGCATCGGCGGCCTCTGCTCCCGGTCGCTCCGCTTCGGCGCCGGGATCACGCTCGAGGAGATCGTCGTCGCCCACGCCATGGGTTTGGCCGGCGTCGCCGGCCCACGCGAGCGGCGCGCCTCCGGCGTGATGATGCTCCCCATTCCGCGCGCCGGCGTCCTCCACGGCGTCGAGGGCCTCGGCGACGCGCGAGCCGTGCCAGGCGTCGAGGACGTGGTGATCACCATCCCCGAGGGCCGCGAGGTGGAGCCGCTCCCCGAGGGCGACGCGTACCTGGGCTTCCTCTTCGCCCGCGGCGAGACGCCGGCGGAGGTCGAGGCGGCGCTGCGCGCCGGCCAGGCGCGGCTCCGGTTCGACATCCGGGCGCCGCTGCCGACCGTGGGCGGCTAGGACGCTTGCCCCAGTGTGGACGGGGTCAGCGGGCGAGGGGAGCCAACTGCTCCCCGGTGGGTTCTACTCAACAGAAC
>DATBLK010000149.1:0-7424 GCA_036555405.1 Anaeromyxobacteraceae bacterium | reverse complement strand
CCCGGCTCCCGGGGGGCGCGCAGTGAGCGGCCTCGGCCCGCGGGAGATGGCCGAGGTCCTGAGCGTGCAGGCGGACGAGATCCTCCGCATCTGGCGGCTGGCGCGCCACTCGATGCGGCCCGACACGCTGCCCGGCCTGTGCGACGGCGTGCTCCAGTCGTTCTTCGCCTCGCTGGGCGGCCTCCTCTCCAGCGGCGCCGAGCCCTCCCGCGTCCTCGGCGCGCTCCGGGGGACGCTTCGCGTCCCGCCGGGCTCGGGAGAGGCGGCGGTCCACGACGAGTGGGAGGACGTCCGCCAGGTGCTGCGGGCCACCTGCCAGTCGCTGGGAGCCCTCCCCAACGTCGGCGACTGGCTCGACGAGGCGGCCCGCGCCGCCCAGGACGCGGCGCTCAAGGTGGCCCGGAGGGAGCCGGCGGCGCAGCCGCACATCCTGCGGCTGGTGGTGTTCTCGGGGCTGGCGCTGCGGCCCAAGACGATCTGAATCACCCCCGAGGGTGGTCGAGGGCCGCGCGCCCCGCCAGCTCCCCTACTCGACGGGGAGGCCCGAGATCGCGAGGTCGCCGAAGGTCAGGTCCACGCGCGCGCCGGAGGCGACCGGGGCACCGGAGGGCGCGAGGAAGAGGGTGAGGCGCCGCTCCTCCGGCGGGCCCTCGGCGACGGGCCGCCCGGGCCGGCGCGCGTCCGCGCCCCGGCCGCCCTCGCCGGCGAGCAGGACCGGCACCCTCCCCTCGACGAGCGGCGCCGCCCGGTCGGCGTGGAGCACCAGGCAGCGCAGCTCGAGGAGGTAGCCGGCGGAGACGGCGCGCAGCCCCAGCAGCTCGAGGCCGAAGCGCTCCCGCAGCCGCGTCGCGTCCCCGGGGGTCACGCCCGCCCAGGCGGCGCGCGGCGCCGCCGCCCCGGGCCGCGGCGGGGCGCCGGAGCAGGCGAGGACGCCGAGCGCGAGCAGGGCGGCCGCTCTCGCCACTCCTACACCCCTGCGAACTGCACGCCCTCGAAGACCAGCGTCGGCGACCGCGTGGCCGAGTACGGGTAGGGGTCGTTCCCCACCGCCGCGAGCCGCTTCCACAGCTCGAGGTGGTTCCCGGCGACGTTCATCTCCGAGACCGGCTCGGCGAGCTTGCCGCCGCGGATGCGGAACCCGTGAACGCCGAAGGAGAAGTCGCCGGTGGTCCCGTTCGAGTTCCCGCCGAGGAAGCCGGTGACGAGCACGCCCTCGCCGGCGTCGGCGACGAGGCCGTCGCGCCCCTTCGGCCCGAGCGCCCAGGCGAGGTTGGAGGCGCCGCGGGTCGTCGGGGGCATCCCGAGCTTCCGGCCGTAGTAGGTGTCGACGTAGTAGTTCCGCAGCGCGCCCTTCTCGAACACCGGGAAGCGGCGGGCGGCGATCCCCTCGGTGTCGAAGAGGCGGGAGCCCAGACCGCGGACGAGGAGCGGGTCGTCGTGGACGTCGAGGAGCGCGCTCCCCACCTGCTGCCCGACCTTGCCCTCCAGGCAGGAGGCCTTCTGCTGCAGCGCGGCGCCGGAGAGGGGGCCCATGAGCGCTCCCACGAGCTTCCCGGCGGCGCGGGCGTCGACCACCATGGTCATGGGCGCCGACTCGCCCTTCCGCGAGCCGACGCGGGCGAGGGCCCGCCGGGCCGCGCCCCGCCCCACCTCGGCGCTCTCCGGGACGGCGGAGAGGTGGCGCCCGCCGGCGAAGTCCCAGTCCTCGGGGCGCCGGCCGTCGGGGTCCTTCACGCTCACCTCGGCCGAGACCCAGAAGTCGGTGGCGCGGCGCGCGCCCTCGAAGCCGTTGGTGTGGACGCGGAAGCCCTCGCCGAGCGCGTCGACGAAGCTCGCCGTCACCGAGAGGATGGCGCCGGCGCCCGGGACCGAGCGGGCCGCCGCCTCCGCCGCCTGCGCCAGCTCGCGGCGCCTCGCCGCGGTGAGGGCGGCGTGGCCCGGGTCCTCGAGGTCGAGGTCCACCTTCGCCTGGCCCCGGTAGAGCCCGGGCTCCGGCAGCATCCGGAACGGGTCCTTCTCCAGCTTGCGGGTCGTCGCCACCGCGTCGGCGACGAAGCGCTCCAGCGCCTCGGGCCGCAGGTCGCTCGTCCCCACCGCGGCGTAGCAGCCGTCGACGTAGAGCTCGAGCTGCAGGCCGCGCCGCGTCGCCTCGCGGACCTTCTCGAGCTTCCCGTCGCGCCAGTCCACCTCGACGCTCCGCGCCCGGGAGGCGACCGCCGCGGCCTCCTGCGCCCCGGCCTTCCGCGCCGCGGCGGCGGCGGCGCGGGCGACCTCCAGCATCTCGCTCGCCATGGCGCTCACCCCTGGACCTTCCCGCCGCGGCCGCCGACGGTGATCGAGGCGACGCGGACGGTGGGGATGCCCTGGGACACCGGCACCGACTGGCCGTTCTTGCCGCAGGTCCAGCCGCCCTCGTCGATCTGGAGGTCGTCGGCCACCATGTCCACCTTCTCCAGCACCTTGGGGCCGTTGCCGATGACGTTCACGTCCTTCACCGGCCGCGTGAGCTTCCCGTCCTCGATGAGCCAGCCGTTCTTCACGTAGAAGGTGAAGTCGCCGGCGCCGATGTTCACCTGGCCGTTGGTGAAGTTCACGCAGTAGATCCCCTTCTTCACCGAGGCGATGATCTCCTCCTTCTTGTGAGGGCCGGGGAGCATGTAGGTCGAGCGCATCCGCGGCATGGGCGGGTGCTGGTAGCTCTCGCGCCGCCCGTTGCCGGTGGGCCGGAGCCCGTAGTGGCGTGCGCTGATGGAGTCGTGGAGGTAGGTGGAGAGGATCCCGTTCTCCACCAGCACCGTCCGCCCGGCGTCGTTCCCCTCGTCGTCCACGTTGATGGCCCCGCGGGCCGCGTCCTGGGTGGCGTCGTCGACGATGCTGACGAAGGGCCTGGCGACGGGCTTTCCGATCTTGTCCGAGTAGATGGACACGTTCTTCCGGTTGAAGTCGGCCTCCATCCCGTGCCCGATGGCCTCGTGGAGGAGGATCCCGGAGGAGCCGGCCGCCAGGACCACCGGCATCTCGCCCGCCGGCGCCGGCACCGCCTCGAAGAGCACCGTGGTCCGCGCCACCGCCTCGCGGACGATGCGGTCGAGCTTCTCGGGCGTGTAGAACTCGAAGCCGGCGCGCCCGGCGACGTTGTAGCCCGACGACTCGCGGCGCCCTCCCTGCTCGGCGGTGCAGCTCACGTAGAGCCGGGTCATGGGCTGCACGTCCTCGACGATCCGCCCCCGGGAGTCGGCCACCAGCACCGCCCCGTGGTCGTCGGCGAAGTAGATGTTCACCTTCTTCACCCGCCCGTCGGCGGCGAAGACCTTCTCGTTGAGGCCCGAGAGCAGCGGCAGCTTCTGCTCGGGCCGCACGTCCTCCCAGGGAACCCGGGCCGGGTAGCGCTGCGGGAGCTTGCCGGGCACGTGGAACCTCGCCGGCGCCGGGCGCGAGGCCCCGTCGGCGATGGCGGCGGCGGTGCGCGCCGCCTCGCGGATGGAGCCGAGCGTCAGCTCCTCGGTGAAGCCGTAGCCCTGCTGGTCGCCCTTCACCGCCCGGACGCCCACGCCCAGCGAGACGTTCATGAAGGCGCGGTTCACGGCGCCGTCCTGGAGCCCCAGGGTCGAGGAGACGTTGTGCTGGAAGAAGACGTCCGCCTCGTCGGCGCCGCGCGACAGGGCGGCGGCGAGCGCCTCGGCGACGAGCTGCTCGGTGACGCCGAAGCGGGCGAAGTAGGCGATGCCCTCGCTCGTCCCGGGCCGCGCCGGCGCGCTGGCGCAGCCGGCGAGGTCGGCCGCCCCGGCGGCGATGATGGTGGCTCCCGACATCTCCATGAACCTCCGGCGGCCCATGCCGTCCTTCGCGGCCATCGCGCTTGCCTCCTCCGCGCCCGGAACGGGCGCGGCGACGTGCGGGTTATAGCACCGGCCGGGTGGCCGGGCCGGGGATAGGCGGATCCACGCCCGCAGCATGGGGCCGGTTCCGCGGCGGTTCGTGACGCCCCACGCGGGATGAAAGCGGGCGCGGGAGAAGGGCGTATGACCGCGCACCGTGCACCCGGAGGCCCACCCCATGCCCATCGCCCGCCGCTTCCTCGCCGCCCCCCTCCTCGCCGCCCTGGCCCTCGCGCTCCCGGCGGCCGCCGACCTCCCGCCGCTCATCGCCCGCGACGTGCTCTTCGGGAACCCCGAGCGCACCTCGCCGCGCATCTCGCCCGACGGGAAGCGGCTCGCCTGGCTCGCGCCCGACGAGAAGGACGTTCTTCAAGTATGGGTGAAGACCGTCGGCCAGGAGGACCAGAAGAAGGTCACGGCCGACAGGAAGCGCGGCATCCGCCAGTTCCTCTGGGCCTGGGACGACCGCACCCTCCTCTACCTGCAGGACGTCGACGGCGACGAGAACTTCCACCTGTACGGCGTGGACCTCGCCAGCGGCAACGTGCGCGACCTCACGCCCTTCCAGGGCGTGCGGGCCGAGCCGGCGGCGACGAGCCCCCGGACGCCGGGCAGGGTCCTCGTCACCCTGAACCTGCGCGACCGGCGCGCCCTCGACGTCCACGCCGTGGACCTCGAGACCGGGGCGGTGACGCTCGCGGCCCAGAACCCCGGCGACGTCGTCGGCTGGGACGCGACCGACGACCTCGTCGTCCGGGGGGCGACGGCGCTTCTCCCCGACGGGGGCCGCGAGGTGCGGGTCCGCGGCGGCGCCGGCGACCCCTGGCGCACCCTGGTCCGCGCCGGCCACGAGGACGAGGTCTCGCCCATCGACTTCACGGCCGACGGGAAGGGCATCTACCTCGAGTCGAACCTGGGAAGCGACACCATCCGCGTGGTCCTGCGCGACCTCGCCTCGGGGAAGGAGACGGTGCTCGCCGAGGACCCGCACGCCGACGCCGGCGACGTCCTGATCCACCCCACCCGCCACGTCGTCGAGGCGGTGGACTTCCCCGCCGGCCGGCAGGCCTGGAAGGTGCTCGACCCGGCGGTGAAGGGCGACTTCGAGGCCCTGCGCAAGCTCTCCGGCGGCGACTTCAAGGTCCTCTCCCGCGACCGCGAGGACCGGAGCTGGATCGTCGGCTACACCCGGGACCGGGGCCCGGTGCGCTACTACGCCTGGGACCGGAAGGAGAAGAAAGGGACCTTCCTCTTCGTCCACCAGCCGAAGCTCGAGGGCCTCTCGCTCGCCGAGATGAAGGCGGTGCGCTACCGCGCGCGCGACGGCCTCACCGTGAACGGATACCTCACGCTCCCTGTCGGCTTGCCGGCGAAGGGCCTCCCCGTGGTCCTCTTCGTCCACGGCGGCCCCTGGAGCCGGGACGTCTGGGGCTACAACCCGTACGCGCAGTGGCTCGCGAACCGCGGGTACGCCGTGCTCCAGCCCAACTTCCGCGGCTCCACCGGCTACGGGAAGAAGTTCCTCAACGCCGGGAACCGGCAGTGGGGGAAGACGATGCACGACGACCTCGCGGACGCGGTGCGCTGGGCCGCGAAGGAGGGCCTCGCCGATCCCCGGAAGGTGGCGATCATGGGCGGCTCCTACGGCGGCTACTCGGCGCTCGCCGGCGCCGCCTTCACGCCCGAGCTCTTCCGCTGCTCGGTGGACATCGTCGGGCCGTCGAACCTCTTCACGCTCATCCGCAGCATCCCCCCGTACTGGAAGCCCATGCTGGGGCTCTTCGCGAAGCGGCTCGGCGACATCGACGACCCGAAGGACGAGCCGCTCCTCCGGGCGGCCTCCCCGCTCTTCTCGGCCGAGAGGATCAGGATCCCCATCCTCATCGGGCAGGGGGCCAACGACCCGCGCGTGAAGCAGGCCGAGTCGGAGCAGATCGTGGCTGCCATCGAGAAGAACGGCGGCGCGGTGACCTACGTGCTCTACCCCGACGAGGGCCACGGCTTCGCCCGGCCCGAGAACCGCACCGACTTCAACGCCCGCGCCGAGGCCTTCCTGGCCGGCTGCCTGGGCGGCCGCGCCGAGCCCATGGCCGGCGAGCGCATCGCCGGGTCGACCGCGGTGGTGAAGGTGGTGAAGGCGCGCTAGAACGTCCCCATGCCCTTCGCCCGCATCGGAGACGCCGCCGTCCACTACCGGGAGGCGGGAGGCGGGAGCGACGTCGTGCTCCTGCTCCACGCCTTCCCCCTCTCCTCCTCGATGTGGGAGCCGCAGCTCCGGGGCCTGGCCGGGCGCTTCCGCGTCCTGGCGCCCGACTACCGGGGGCTCGGCCTCTCGCGCCCCGCGCCGCCGGCGACCACGATGTCGCTCGCGGCCTCCGACGCGCTGGCGCTGCTCCGCTCGCTCGGCGTCCGGCGGGCCAGCGTCGCCGGCGTCTCCATGGGCGGCTACGTGGCCTTCGAGCTCTACCGCAAGGCGCCGGAGCTCTTCCGCGCGCTGGCCCTGTGCGACACCAGGTCCGCGCCCGACACCGTGGAGGCGAGGGCCAACCGCGAGATCTACGCGCGGAACGCGCTGGAGAAGGGGCTCGGCTGGGTGGCCGACGACTTCGTCCCCAGGCTCCTGCGCCCCTCGCCCGACCCCGAGGTGGCGGCGCGCGTCCGGGCCATCGTGGAGGAGGGCACGCCCGAGGGCGTGGCCGCGGCGCAGCGCGGGATGGCCCTGCGGAAGGACTCCGTGCCCACGCTCTCCCGCATCACCTGCCCGGCGGCGGTGATCCTCGGCGAGGAGGACCAGATCACGCCGCTCGCCGACGCCCGGACGATGCAGGCGGGCATCCCCGGCGCGCGCCTCCACGTCATCCCCGGCGCCGGCCACCTCCCGAACCTCGAGGCGCCCGACGCCTTCAACCGGGCGATCTCGAGCCTGTTCGCCGCGGCGCCGGCGTAGGGCCGACGGCCTGCTAGGCGGCGCCCGGCGGGGGAGCGCTGGCGCGCTCCAGGGCCCCGACAGCGGTGGCGACGAGGCGCTCCACCTGGGCGCGCTCGGCGGGGCCGAAGGCCGGGTCCTCGTCGGCGAGGAGGTCGAGCTGCTCGGCGACGTAGGCGGCGAGCGCGGGCTGGCCGGCCTCGAGCGGCGGCGGCTCCTTGGCCATCGCCGCCAGGTCCTGCCAGCGGGCCGTCCCCTGCCGGTCGCCGCGGGCGCGGTCGAGCACCGCCCAGGCCTCGTGGACGAGGTCGAGCGCGGCGGCGTCGCCGGCGGCCGGGAGGTCGACGGCGGCGAGCCAGGCGACGAGGTCCGGCTGCTCCGCCTCGAAGCGAGCCCGGAGGCCCCGCGCCTCGCGCGCCGGAAGGCCGTCGAGGTGGCGCCAGGCGGCCTCGACGAGCTCGCGCGACACCGGCCCCTCGGGCTCGGCGCCGCGCTCCGGGAGCTGGGGCTCCTCCTCCCGGGGGTGGGCGGCGCCGGGCAGCCGCGCCGGACCGGCGCCGGCGGCGACCCGCTCCCAGAGGCCGAAGAGGTTGGCGTAGAGGCGGCGCGCCTCCTCGGGC
>DATBLK010000118.1:0-3209 GCA_036555405.1 Anaeromyxobacteraceae bacterium | reverse complement strand
CGCCAGGGAAGGGTCTACGACCACCCCTGGCTCCTCGCCGCCGGGCGGAGCGGCGACGACCTCGTCCGCCCGGAGGAGAAGCCCATCCCCGCGCCGCCGGGGTCGGCGCTGTGCACGCTGCCGGGGCGCAGGCCGGTGGGCGTCGACCCGGGCACCGGCGAGCTGGTGGTGCTCTCCGAGGCCCGCGTGGGCCGGCGCACGTTCGCGCCCCTGGCGGTGGGCGCCACGCTGCCGCCCGGCTACACCCGGACCTGGCTCCCGGCGGCTGCGCGGCCGCTGCTCCCGCGCGCCGGCGAGCCGCCGGTGCTGCCGCAGTGGGCCTACACCGCCGTCGGGCAAGGGGCGCGGGGCCCGGTGGTCCACGCGCTCCACACCGACCGGCGCACCCACTGGAGCCCCCGCCGGCACTCGACCTCCGACCTCCCGCGCCGCGTTCGCGCCGTCCTGGCGCGCAGCGACAACGCCGTCTACCGGCAGCTCGCCCGCTGCGCCCTGGAGTGGCGCTGCTTCACCGCACAGAACACGTTCTACCGGCGCGACGAGGGGGCCATCCCGGCGTCGGCCGCCTGCAACGCCGCCTGCCTCGGCTGCCTCTCGGAGCGCCAGGAGGGGATGCCGCCGGCCTCGCACGAGCGCATCGCCCGCTCCCCCAGCGCCGAGGAGATGTCCGAGGTGGCCGCCGAGCACCTGGCGCGCGCCGCCGGCCGCGCCATGGTGAGCTTCGGCCAGGGCTGCGAGGGCGAGCCGCTGCTGCGCCACCGGGAGATCGCCATGGCCATCCGCCTGGCTCGGGCGCGCACCCGGCGCGGCTCGATCCACCTGAACACCAACGGGTCGATGCCCGGGGCGCTGGCCGCGCTCTGCGACGCCGGGGTCGATTCCTGCCGCATCTCCCTGAACAGCGCCTCGGAGGACCTCTACCGGGCCTACTACCATCCGCGCGGCTACCACTTCGCCGACGTCGTCGCCTCGATGCGCATCGCCCGGGACCGGGGGGCGTACCTCTCGCTGAACCTCCTCACCTTCCCGGGCGTCAGCGACCTCGCCGGCGAGGTGGAGAGGCTCTGCCGCCTCGTCGCCGAGGTCCGCGTCGACCAGGTGCAGACGCGGCCGCTGGCCATCGACCCGGACGTCTACATGGCGCTGGCGCGGGGCCGCGGCGCCGGGGGCCGGGCGCTCGGCATCGCAGCGCTGGTGCGCGAGCTGCGGCGGGCGCGGCCGGGCCTGGTGGTCGGGAACTTCTCGCGCGCCCGCGGGGAGCGGCGCCGGGGGGCGCGGTGACGCCGCCGTCCGAGGCGGCGCTGGAGCTGCGGAAGGACCTGGCGCGCCACCTCCGGGCCGGGCACCCCTGGGTCTTCCGCAAGGCGGTGGAGCGCGCGCCGCGGGGCCTGGCCGCCGGCGCCGTGGTGGACGTCGTCGAGGGCGGGAAGTTCGTGGCCCGCGGCTACTACGACCCGCACTCCGCCATCGCGGTCCGGATCCTCACGCGCGAATCGGCCGAGGCCGTCGACGGCGCCTTCTGGCGGAGGCGGGTCGAGCGGGCCGCGGCGCTGCGGCGCGAGCTCGTCCGGGGCACGAACGCCTTCCGGCTCGTCCACGGGGAGTCGGATGGCCTCCCGGGCGTGATCGCCGACCGCTACGAGCGCTTCGCCGTCCTGAAGCTCCACTCGGCCGGGCTCGGGCCCCACCGCGGCGCGGTCGTCGAGGCGGTGCGCGCCGCCTGGCCCGAGCTCGCCGGCGTCTACGGGCGCGACGAGATCCCGCGCCACGAGGAGGACGACGAGGACGGCGCGGCCGAGCCGAGGGGGAGGGTACTCTGGGGCGCGGAGCCGCCGCAGCGGATCGCCGTCGAGGAGCACGGGATGCGGCTCCTCGTCGACGTCCGCCGCGGGCAGAAGACGGGGATGTTCCTCGACCAGCGGGAGAACCGGCGGCTGGTTCGGGAGCTGGCGCGGGGCCGGAGGGAGGCGCTGAACTGCTTCGGCTACACCGGCGGCTTCTCGGTCGCGGCGGCGCTCGGCGGCTCCTCGCGGGTGGAGACGGTGGACCTGGACCGGGAGGCGCTGGCGCTCGCCGAGGAGAACTGCCGGGAGAACGGCATCGACCCGGCGGCGCACGCCTTCGCGGCGGCGGACGCCTTCGAGCACCTCGCCGCCTGCAAGCGCCAGGGGCGGCGCTTCGACCTCCTGGTCCTCGACCCGCCGGCCTTCGCGAAGTCGCAGAAGGCGGTGGAAGGGGCCATCGCCGGCTACGCCTCGCTCAACCGGGCGGCGCTGGCGGTGGTGGCGCCCGGGGGCCTCCTGGTCACCGCGAGCTGCAGCGCCCGCGTCTCGGCGGAGCAGTTCGCCGACGCGGTGCGGGAGGCGGCCTTCAAGGCGCGGGTGGACCTGCAGCTCGTCGAGGAGCGGCGCCAGCCGCCCGACCACCCGGTGTCGCCGCAGTTCAGGGAGGGGAGGTACTTGAAGTTGATGGTGTACCGGAGGGTGGGGTAGCGATGGTCCTCCGAGGCCAGTACCTCGAGCGCCCCGCCCTCATCGCCTGCGGCGACGTCACGCTGGAGGGCCTCTACCACCGGGGCGACCGGAGGCCCTCCCTCCTCGTCTGCCCGCCCCTTGCCGAGGGCGGCATGGACTCGCCGGTGGCCGCGGAGCTGGCCTGGGCCTGCGCCCGCGCCGGCCACCCGTCCCTGCGCTTCCAGCACCGCGGCGTGGGAGCCTCCACGGGGGCGCAGGACCCGTCGCGCGCACTCGAGGACGCCGAGGCGGCGCTGCGCCACCTCGCGGAGAGCGCGCCCGGCCGGGCGGCGGTCGCGGGGATCGGCGACGGCTGCGAGACGGCCGCCGCGCTGGCGCGGGCACACCCGGAGGTCGAGCGGCTGGTGCTCGTGGCGCCGCCGCGCGCCCCGGCGCTCGGCGGCCTGGCGGCGCGCCTGCTGGCCATCGTTCCCGGGGCCGGGCCGCGCCCGGCGTTCGAGGCCGGCGTGGTCGTCGCCGCGATCGACGAGGCCGACGGGCGGTTCCTCGCCGGGCTGCCGCGGGTCGGCAGCCTGGCGACGGGCTTCCTGGCGCGCTGATCGAGCCCCGGTCAGCCGCGGAGCGTTGCCCGCACCGCCAGCGCCGCGAGCGCCAGGAGTCCCGCCGCCGCCGCGGCCCGCTGCCAGGCGGGCAGGCGCGCCGTGGAGAAGCGGCCCGGGGGAACGGCGGGATCGG
>DATBLK010000108.1:0-11688 GCA_036555405.1 Anaeromyxobacteraceae bacterium | reverse complement strand
GTGCAGTCCGCCGACCCGGTGCACCCGTCTGGCACACTCGCCGTCACCGTGGCGAAGGGGCCGATGTACCAGGTCCCGGTGGTCCCGACCTTCCGGAAGAGGAGCGCGCCGGTGGGATCGTACTCCAGGACTTCCGCCGTCGCTCCCCCGCGCCGCACCGTGACGAGGCGGCCCAGGGCGTCGAACGAGAACCCCTCCACCTCCGCCCCGCCGGCGGTCTTGGACGTGAGCCGTCCTCCGTGATCGTGCGAGAAGCCCAGGAGCTGTGTCGCTCCCTGCCGCGTCGCCATCACCCGGTGCGCGGATTAGTTATTAGTCTCAATGGCTACTCGTATTCGATGGGTCCGCTGACTCGGTAGTCCACGTCCGGCTTGAGCGGAGGGAGCTGATTGCCGGCGAGGTCAAACCGCCTCTCCAGCCCCGTCCTGAACAGCTCCTCTCCGCAGTTGGGGCACCGTTGCGCGTAGTCAGCTGGCAGGAGTTTGTCCCCGGTACTAGGGGGTGTCCCTAATTGAGCCACAGTGCGATGCACGCGACGTGGATGATGGCGAGGAAGTTGGTGCCAGTTTTCTCATAGCGGGTCGCGACGGCACGGAATCGTTTGAGGCTATGGAAGCCGCATTCCACCAAGTAGCGCAGCTTGTAGAGCTTCCGGTCCAGGCGCGGCTTCACGGCCCGCGTTGGGTTGGAGGCGATGACCGGCTTCATGCCGCGGGCAAGAATCGCCAAGCGGATCCGCGCGGCGTCGTAGCCCGAGTCGGCGATGCAAGCCTTCCCCGTCGCGTGCTCGATGAGCTCCTCGGCCTTCAGCGCTTCGTGCCGGTGCCCTTGGGTGAGCGTGACGTAGAGGGGCTTCCCTTGGGTCGTCGTGACCGCGTGGATCTTGGTCGAAACGCCTCCTCGAGAACGGCCCAGATGATTGCGTCGGACCCCCCTTTTCCGCCCGCGGCGTCCTGGTGGGCCCGAACAATGGTGGCGTCGAGGAGGGAGCCGGTTTCGTCGACTTCGATGGCCAGCTCCTTGAAGAGCCGCTCCCAGATGCCGCGTTTGGCCCACCTGTCGAACCGGTTGTACACGGTCTTCCAGGCGCCGAACCGCTCGGGTAGGTCTCGCCAGGGAACGCCGGTCCTGACTCGCCAGATGACAGCGTTGACGAAATCGCGGTCACCGCGTTTGGAGCGCGGTCCCGGTCGAACCGGCAGCAGCGGCTCGAGACGCTTCCAGTCAGCATCGCTCAGCTCGTGTCGGTGCACGGTCAGTGTTGATCACAATCGTCTTCTCCGTGCAAACCCGATCAGGAATCACCAACTCCAGCCCAGATTCCGGTGCCCTGCACGGGCCTCGGATCTGGCGATTAGGGACACCCCCTAGGAGCCCCATGTTCCCCCTGCTGCTCGCCCTCCTCGTCGCCTCTCCCCAGGCTCCGGCCGCGCCGGTGCCGCCGGCGGTGCCGCCGGCGCCGCCCTCCCCGGCTGCGCCGCCGCGGGCGCCCCGTCCCCCGGCAGCCCTCCCTGCGCCGGCGCGCGCCCCGCGCGCCGCCTCGGGGGCGGCCCCGTCGCGCCGCCAGGGCGAGTGGCCGGAGAGGCCCTCGGGCAAGGTGGTCTCGCTCGACCGGAAGGGGACCATCGACGATGCGCTGGAGCGCATCGCCGGCGCCGCGGGCTGGAACCTGGTCGCCAACACCGGCCGCACCGGCGACCGGGTGCTGGTCCTCACCGTCAAGGGCGCGCCCGTCGAGGAGGCGCTCGACGCGGTCCTCGAGGGCACGCCGCTGGTCGCCACCCGGCGCGGGAACACCGTCACCGTCTCGCCCGGCGCGCTCCCGCCTCCGGCCGAGGCACCGGTCCTCGCCGGCTTCGACCGGCCCACCGGGAAGAAGTTCAGCGGCGACTTCGACGAGGAGTCGGTGGAGGACGCGCTCCGGAAGGTGTCCGAGGCCGCCGGCCTGTCCGTGGTCTTCCCTCCCGGCCTCCGGGGCGCCGTCAGCGCCCACTTCAAGGAGGTCCCGGTCGAGGAGGTCCTGCGCGTGCTCCTGGGACAGGCCGGCCTCGTCGCCCAGCGCGAGGGCAGCATCCTCACGGTGAAGCGCGCCGGCGGCGCCCGCGTCGTCATCCGCGGCGGCAAGCGCCACCTCCAGTTCCAGGGCGAGTTCCCCGACGTCGGCGCCGACATCGCCGAGGCGGTGAACGACGCGATGCGGGAGGCCGAGGAGGCGCGGGAGGAAGGGCGCACCGCGGTGCGGGAGCGCCGCCGGCGGCCCGACAAGATCGTCACCGGCGACCACACCGTCGGCCCGGGCGAGCGCGCCCAGGAGGTCGTGGTCTTCCGCGGGAACGTGCGGATGGAGCCGGGCTCCACCGCCGATCAGGTGACCGCCATCGCCGGATCGATCGATCTCGGCCCGGGCGTCCAGGTGGAGCGCGAGGTCGTCGCCATCCTCGGGGACGTCCACGTGAGCCCGGGGGCGCACGTCGGGGGCGACGCGGTCGCCATCGGCGGAAAGATCACCATCGACGAGGGCGCGCAGGTCGAGGGGCAGCAGACCAGCATCGACATCCCCGGGATCGGCTCGCTCATCTCGGCCTTCGAGCACTCGGCTCCGTCCCGCGGGCAGTCCTGGGCCCTGAAGCTCGGTGCCGCCCTGGCGAAGTTCGCGATGTTCTTCGCGCTGGGCCTGCTCTTCCTGCTCCTCGTCCCGCGCCGCGTCGACGCGGTGGGGGCGGCGCTGGCTCACGCCCCGGTGAAGACCGTGCTCACCGGGCTGGTCGGCACCTTCGCCATGCCGGTGCTCGGGATCCTGCTCGTCGTCACCATCATCGGCATCCCGCTGGTCGCGGTGCAGGCGCTGGCGGTGGCGGTGGCCGGAGTCCTCGGCTTCTCGGCGCTGGCCCTCCACATCGGCCGGAGCGCCGGCCTGCGGCTCGAGCGCGGCGGCGAGGTGCTCCGGCTCGCCATCGGGACGGCCCTGCTCGTGGCCATCGGCAGCATCCCCGTCCTCGGGGCGATGGCCTGGGTCACCGCCTGGCTCTTCGTGTTCGGGGCGGTCATCCGGACCCGCTTCGGCCAGTCCCCGGCGGCCCCGCTGGAGACCACCGCCGTCCCGCCCGCGCCGCCGGCCGCCCCGGCCGGCGGCCCCGCGGCCCCCTGACGGGGCCCGATCAGGTGAGGAGCAGGCCGTCCTCGGCGAAGCTCGCCTGGCCGGCGGCGAGGGCCTCGAGGCGGTGCTGCCGCTCGTCGGAGAGCTCCGAGACCAGCTCCAGGATCTGCGGGTAGGTCATCACCAGCTCGTCGAAGGCGCTGCGCGGGAGCCGGAGCAGCACGCAGCGCCGCGCCGCCACGACCGTGGCGCTGGCCGGCCCCTTGCGCAGGCAGCTCATCTCCCCGAAGACGTCCCCCTCGGCGAGCCGGGCGGCCAGCACCGGCTCCCCCTCGCGCCGCTTCCAGACCTCGAGGGCGCCGGAGAGGACCACGTAGAGGCCGTCGGAGGGCTCGCCCTCCTGGATCACGACGGCTCCGGCGGCCGCCTCGCGGGTGCGGAAGCGGCCCATGAGCTCGGCGCGCTCGGCGCGGCCGAAGGGGCGGAAGATCGGGCTCGTCGCCATGGCGTTGGCGAGGAGACGGCGCCGGTAGAACCTCGCCAGCGACTGCACCACCTGCGGGTGCTCCCGGGCCAGGTCGAGGAGCACCTCGGCGCGGATCTCGAGCAGCTCGCACTCCTCCTCGGCGACCACGGTGGCGGCGCGGGGCTCGCCCGACAGGATGGCCATCTCTCCGAAGAAGGTCCCCTCCCCGAGCTTCGCGAGAGGCACCCGCTTGCCGCCGGGGCCGCCCTTCTCCACCCGGACCACGCCCGAGGCGATGACGAAGAAGCTCGCGCCCGGAGCCCCCTCCTCGATCACCGCCGCCCCCGGGCCCACGCGGTGGAGCACGACCCGCTCGGCGAGCTTCACGAAGGCCTCCCGCGAGAGATCCGAGAAGAGCGGGATCCTCGGGAGCTCCGGGCCCGACGGCCCGGGCGCCGGCGGCTCCGGGGTCGGCGGCGCCTCGGCCCGCGCCTCCGGCGGCGCGGCCGGGACCGGCGGCGGGGGCGCCGGCACCCGCGCCAGGACCGGCGGGCCGGCTGCCGAAGCCGGCGCTCCGCCGCGCCGCGGTGCCGGCGGAGGCGTGAACAGGGGCTCGTCCTCGCCCTCCCCGCCGAGCAGCGCCACGCCCTCGGCGCGGGCCGCTCCCAGGATGAGCTCGAAGGGCGTGGCCGGAGCGCCCCGGCCCGGCGGTGCGGAGACCTCGGGCCCCGGGCCCGGGGCCGGCGCCTCCGGCTCGACGGCGACGACGACCTCCTCCTCCTCGCGGGCGCCCTCGGGCTCCGGCTCCACGGAGACGACGACCTCGCCGGCCTCCCGCGCCTGGGCGGCGTCCGCCGCCTGGGCGACCTCCGCCGCCGGCGTCGCGGCCGCCGCCCCGATGCCCGCCTCCTCCACCGGGAGCTCGATCTCCCGCGCGCCGCCGGCCGGCGCGAGCCGGATCTCGACGTTCGGCTCCTCGGGCTCGGGCTCCGGCGCCGCCGGCCGGGCCGGGGAGGGCCCGCCGCGCAGGGGCCGCGCCCCGCTCCCCTTCTCCTGCTTCCGGGCGTAGAGGTCGGCGAGGAGCTGCTGCGTGCGGCCGTGCTCCCGGTCGACCTCGAGGATGAGCTTGCAGATGGCGATGGCCTTGATGAGCTGGCCGTCGCGGGCGTAGCGGTCGGCCACGTCCTCGTAGATCCGGACGGCGTCGGCCTCGGAGCCCGATTTCCGCAGGGCGTCGCCCAGCTTCTGGCGCGAGGCGATGTCGCGGGGATCGGCCTTCACGACCTGCGCCAGCGCCTCGGCGGCCCTGGAGAAGCGACCCTTGGCGAGGTGCTCGGCGGCCCGGTCCTTGAGCTTGCGAAGGTCGGCCATCCCGGATGACGAGTAGCAGACGACGGGGGCTCCGTCGAGAATGCGCCGTCCGGCGGAGGGATCAGCGCCGCGGCGCGAGGCGCGACGCCGGCGCCGGCGGCGGGCCGTGCCCGTGCCGCCGCGCTGCGCGCGGCAGCGGGACCCGGCGCGGCTCCGCGGATCCGGCGGCGAGCCCCACCGCCCGCTTCAGCGCCCGGACCTCCTCCGGCTCCAGCGCGCGGTAGCCGCCGGGGCGCAGGCCGGCCACCGAGACGCCGCCGAGCTCCGGGCGGAACAGGCGCAGGACCTGGAGCCCGACCGCCTCGCAGAGCCGCTTCACGAGGTGGAAGCGGCCTTCCCCCACCTCGATCCGGACCCAGACGTTGCGCTCGGCGCGCTCGTGGACCGCCGCCTCCAGGGCCCGGGCCGGCCCGTCCTCGAGCCGGACCCCGGCTCGCATCCGCGCCAGCGCGGCCTCGAGCCGGGGCCCCTCGCCGCCCTTCACCTTGGCGAGGTAGACCCGCCGGTGCCCGTAGCGTGGGTGAGCGAGGCGGTTGGCGAGCTCGCCGTCGGTGGTGAAGAGCACGGCTCCCTCGGCGTCGTAGTCGAGCCTCCCCACGGGGAAGACGCGCTCCGGGACGCCGGCGAGGTAGGCGGCTGCGGTGGGACGCCCCTCGGGGTCGGAGAGCGTGGTCACGCAGCCCGGCGGCTTGTAGAGCAGGTAGTAGCGCTCCTCCTCGCGCGCGAAGGCCGGCCGGCCGTCCACGGTGACGAGGTCGCGCCCCGGGTCCACGGTGGTGCCGGGGACCCTCGCCACCTCGCCGTTCACGCGCACGCGGCCGGCGGCGACGAGCGCCTCGGCCTTGCGGCGGGAGGCCACCCCGGCGCGCGCCAGGAACTTCTGGAGCCGCTCGCGGCTCACCGCTCCGGCCCCCCGCCCGGCGGCGGCCCGCCCCCGCCCTCGGGCGCCTCCCCCTCCCCGCCCCCGCCCGGCGGAGCCTGGGCCGGGCGCAGGGCCTCCTCGGCGGCCCGGCCGGCGTCATCCGCCTGCCGGATGGCCGCCTCGAGGTCGCGGAGCGCGGCGTCTCCCTCCACCCGCCTGGCCTCCAGCGCCGCGCGCAGCGCCGGGTCGGCGAGCTCGGCGACGATCCCCTCGAGGTGCGGGGGCTCCGCGCCGGGGCGCTCGCGCTCCAGGACCTCGCGGTGCTCCTCGCTCAGCTCCCGGAACTCCCGCAGCGTCGGCAGGGAGGCGAGGTCCTTGAGCGCGAAGAACTCGAGGAACTCGCGGGTGGTGCCGTAGAGGATGGGCCGGCCCGGCTCCTCCTTGCGACCCAGGATCCTCACCAGCTTGCGCTCCAGCAGCGCCTTCAGGACCGCGCCCGAGTCGACGCCGCGGACCTCCTCGACCTCGGGCCGGGTCGCCGGCTGCCGGTAGGCGACGATGGCCAGGGTCTCCAGCGCGGCCCGCGTCAGCCGCTGTGGCTTCACCCGCAGGAAGCGGCGCGCGAAATCTGCGTTGTCCGGGGCGCTGCGGAGCTGCCAGCCGCCCGCGACCTCCTGGAGGACCACGCCCGAGGCCCCGGCGCGGTAGTGGCCGGAGAGCCGCTCCAGCGCATCGCGGATCCGCGCCGGCTCCAGGCCGGTGGCGGCGCGGATCTCGTCCAGCCCAACCGGTCGCTCGGCCAGGAACAGCACCGTCTCCACCGCGGTCCTCGCCCGCTCCGGGGAGAGCCGCCGGGCGTGGGCGGCGAGCTTCTCGAAGGGCTCGTCCCGCTCGCCCGCGGCGACCTCGATGGCGGCGGGCTCCACCTCGGCGGCGCCCGGGTCGCCCTTCGCCTCCTCGGCCGCCTGGGCCGCGCGGAGCTCCTCGTCGGCCAGGGGGTTCTTGCGCTCCTCGCTCACCAGTCCGCCTCCGTTCCGGCCGCGACCGGCCCGTCTCCGAGGGTGTCGCGCGCCTCCACCACGACCTCCGCCCCCGGCTCCCCTCCCACCAGGCGCAGGAGGCGGAGGCGGGCCATCTCCAGCACCGCCAGGAAGGTGGCCACCACGGCGGCGCGGCCGTTCGGCGCCTCCGCGGGGCCGGCCAGGAGCTCGGCGAGCGCCACCCGGCGCCGCGCCCGGAGGAGGTCGGCCAGGCGCCCGATGGCATCGGAGATCCGGAGCCGCTCGGCGGCGACCTCCTGCACCTCGGGGCGGGCGCCGCGGAGCGCCCGGTCGAGCGCCTCCACCAACCGCAGCACCGAGACCTCGGCCAGGCCGTCCGGCCCCTCCACCGGAGGCGGGGCCGCCCGGGCGCGCCGGGCGAAGACCACGCGGTCCAGGATGTCGCGGTCGGCCAGGGACTCGGCGGCGGCCTTGTAGCGCTGGTACTCGAGCAGGCGGCGCACGAGCTCGGCCCGCGGGTCGGCGGGCGGCTCGCCGGGCTCGGCGTCCACGGCGACCTCGGTGCGCGGCAGGAGCAGCTTCGACTTCATGAGGAGGAGCTGCGCCGCCATCGCCAGGAACTCGCCGGCGACGTCGATGTCGAGGTCGCGCATCGCCTGGAGCGTGGCCAGGTAGGCCTCGGTGACGCGCGCCAGCGGGATGTCGAAGAGGTCCACCTCGTGCTCCTTCACGAGGTGCAGCAGCAGGTCCAGGGGCCCCTCGAAGGGCGGCTCGCCCTGGCGCAGCGGCGGCAGGCGGACGCGGAGGGCCTCGGCGGCGAGCCGCGGCGAGGCCGCGCTGGGATCGCCGGCGCCGGGCGCCGTCTGGTCGGGGGCCTTGGGCATCTCTCGACGCGCTGCCCCGGGGAGCCGGGTCAGAGCCTCATCGCCGCGCGGACCTCCTCCATCGTCCGCGACGCCACCGCTCGGGCCTTGCCGATGCCGAGCCGGACGATGTCGTCGACGTCGCCGGGCCGCGCCAGCAGATCCTCGCGCCTCGCCCGCATCCGCTCCTGGTCGGGCCCGAGCGTCTCCAGCAGCTTCCGCTTGCAGTCGACGCAGCCGATGCCGGCGCTGCGGCAGTTCGCGTCCACCCAGGCGACGACCTCGCCCGGGCTGTAGATCTTGTGGAGGTAGAAGATGCCGCAGACGTCGGGGTTCCCGGGGTCCTTGCGGAGCTTGCGCGCCGGGTCGGTGACCGCGCCCATGATCTTCCTGGCCGTGCTCTCGGCGCTCTCCCCCAGGTCGATGGCGTTGCCGTAGCTCTTCGACATCTTGCGCCCGTCGGTGCCCACCACCTTGGGCGCCTCGGTGAGCAGCGGCAGGGGCTCCGGGAAGACCGGGCCGTACTGGGACGCGAACCTCCGCACGATCTCGCGGCAGAGCTCGAGGTGGGCTACCTGGTCGGCTCCCACCGGCACCCGCGTCGCCTTGTAGAGGATGATGTCCGCCGTCATGAGGACCGGGTAGCCGAGGAAGCCGTAGAGGGCCAGGTCCCGGTCGGTGATGTTCTCGCGCATCTCCTTGTAGGACGGGGAGCGCTCCAGCCACCCGAGCGGGGTGATCATCCCCAGGAGCAGGTAGAGCTCGGCGTGCTCCTTCACCGCGCTCTGCACGAAGAGCGTGGACCGCTGGGGGTCGATCCCCGCCGCGAGGAAGTCGACGAACATCTCCCGCTCGGCGGGCTTGATCGACTCGGTCCGGTCGTAGCTCGTCGTCAGCGCGTGCCAGTCGGCGCTGAAGAAGTGGCACTGGTGCTCGTCCTGGAGCCGGACCCAGTTCGCCAGGGCGCCGTGGAGGTGGCCGAGGTGGAGGCGCCCGGTGGGGCGCATCCCGGAGACCACGACGGGGCGGGAGGGAGCGGGCATCGATCAGGCGATGAGGTCGAGGAGGCGCTGCAGCAGGCCGAGCACGTAGCCGGACGGCCCGGCGATGATGCGGCCGCCGAAGATCATGACGCCGATGATGAGGAACGGCGCCAGGCGGGAGAAGGCCTCCCAGCCCGGTCGCAGCCTCAGCGGCAGGAACCCGTCGACGATGCGGCTCCCGTCCAGGGGAGGGATGGGGAGGAGGTTGAAGAGCGCCAGGGTGACGTTCAGGGTGATGACCATGGCGAGGAGCGGCTGGAGCCCGCGAACGCCGGCCAGCAGATCGGGCGCGAGCCGCGCCAGCAGGCCGTAGGCCACCGTCCCGGCGATCGCCAGGAGGACGTTGGCCAGCGGGCCGGCCGCCGCGGTGAGGGCCATGCCGGTCCGCCAGGGCACCTCGCGGCGGAAGCGCATGGGGTCCACCGGGACCGGCTTCGCCCACCCGAACGGGATGCCCAGGAGCGGCAGGATCACCGTCCCCAGGAGGTCCATGTGCACCAGCGGGTTCAGGGTGAGCCGGCCCATGCGCGCGGCGGTGTCGTCGCCGAGGCGGAACGCGCTCCAGGCGTGGGCGTACTCGTGCACCGTGAGCGAGAGCACGAGGGGCACGAGGATCAGGACGCCGTTCAGGAGGTCGAAGCCGCGCACCGCGTGAAGCCCTCGAAAGAAGAAGCCTTCTAGCAGCGCCCTCCCCCCCGGTCAACGCAGGCGGAAACGCGCTGGATTCGCTCGGCCTTCCGGCGCGACGTCAGGCCCGGGGGTGGTGCCGCTCGTAGAGGCGACGCGCCTGCTCGCGCTCGACGTGGGTGTAGATCTGGGTGGTGGAGACGTCGGCGTGGCCGAGCAGCGCCTGGACCACCCGGAGGTCCGCGCCGCCCGCGAGGAGGTGGGTGGCGAAGCTGTGGCGGAGCTGGTGAGGCCAGACGCGGCGGGCCAGGCCGGCGGCCCGGCCGTGGCGCGCCAGGAGCTTCCAGAAGCCCTGCCTCGTCATCCGGCGGCCGCGCGCGGTGACGAAGAGGTCGCGGCTGCGCCGCCCGCGGAGCAGCGCCGGGCGCGCCGAGCCCAGGTAGAGGCGGAGCGCCTCGGCCGCCGGGGCGCCGAGGGGCACCATCCGCTCCTTCGCCCCCTTCCCGCGGGCCAGGACCATCCGCGTCTCCGGGTGGACGTCGTTCACCGAGAGCGAGACGAGCTCCGAGACCCGGAGTCCGGCGGCGTAGAGGAGCTCCAGCATGGCCCGGTCGCGGCGCCCGGCCGGAGTCCGGGGGTCGGGGGCGGCGACGATCCGCTGGACCTCCGCCTGCGAGAGGACGTGCGGCAGCCGCCGCCCGGGGCGCGGCGCCGCGATCTCCTCGGTGGGGTCGGAGGCGGCCCGCCGCTCCGCCACCAGGTGGCGGTGGAAGGCGCGGATGGCGGAGAGAGCTCGCGCCTGCGAGCGCGGCGAGAGGCCCCGGGCCACGAGCCGGCCCAGGTGGGCGCGCAGGTTGGCGCGGCCCGCGGCGCCGGGGCCGGCGACGCCCTGCGCCGCGAGGTCCCCGAGGTAGCGGCGCAGGTCGCGGGCGTAGGCCTCGACGCTGTTCCGGGCGAGCCCCCTCTCCACCCGCAGGTGGGCCAGGAAGAGCTCCAGCGCGGCGTCGAGCCCGGCGTCCACCCGGCGACGATAGCGCCGCCCCGGCGGAGCGCCAGTTCGCCGCCGCTACTCGAGGAGGTCCGAGGCGTCGCCCTTCCCCTGGCGCACCACCACCGGGACCGCGCCGGTGAGGTCCACCACGGTGGAGAGCTGGCCGGACAGGGCGCCGCCGTCGAGGATCAGGTCCAGGCCGTGGCCGAGCCGCTCCTTGATGGCGCGCGGGTCGCTCAGCGCCTCGCCCTCGGGGGTGGCCGCCGAGGTCGAGAGCACCGGGTGCTGGAGCCGCCGGACGATCTCCAGGGCCACCGGGCTCTGCGGCACCCGCACCCCCACCGTCTTCTGACGGCGCAGCGCCAGGTCCGGCACCAGCCGCGTCGCCGGGAGCACGAAGGTGAACGGCCCCGGGGTCTTGCGCCGCAGCACGCGGTAGGCGGCGTTCTCGACGATGGCGTATCGGGCCACCTCGGCCAGATCGGAGCACAGGAAGGAGAGCTCGTGGCTTCTCGGGAGGCGCTTCAGCTGGTAGATGCGCTCGATGGCCCGCTTGTCGAAGAGGTCGCAGCCGATGCCGTAGGTGGTGTCGGTGGGGAACGCCACCAGCCCGCCGGCGGCGAGGGCATTCACCGCCCGTTCCAGGAGGCGCGGCTGCGGGTGCTCCGGGTCGATGGCGAGGATGGGCGCCGCAGCCATGGCGCCCCTTCTAGCAGCTTTCCCGCGGTCCGTCCCCGGAGGGGCGGGCCGAGGCGGGGTCAGGATCGCTGCAGCGCCGCCTCCAGGGCCGCGGCGACGCGGCGGGCCCGCTCGCCCTCGAGCCGGCCGCCCTCGGCGGTCCGCACGTAGAAGGCGTCGGCGGCGCGGTGGCCCTCGGTGGCGATGCGGGCCAGGTCGACGGTGAGTCCCAGCTCGAAGAAGGTGCGGGAGAGGGTGTGCAGCAGCCCGGTCCGGTCGGCCGTGAAGACGTCGATCACCGAGGCGTCGCGGGAGCTGTCGTTGTCGATGACCACCTTGGTGGCCACCCCGGGCAGGGGCTTGGCGGCGATGGGCGAGGCCCGCAGCTTCGGCGCCACCAGCGAGTCGAGCGCCTCCTCCCCGGAGAGGACCCGGCGCAGGTCGTCGCGGGCGGCGCGCCAGCGGGCCGGCTCGAGCGGCCCCCCGTCCGGCCCCCGCACCTCGAAGAGGTCGAGGGCCCGCCCGGCGAGCCAGCCCAGGCGCGCGTCGCCGGCGGTGGAGAAGACCTCGGCGCGGCGGATGTCGATGCGGTTGGCGGCCAGGACCCCGGTGACGAGCGAGAGGAGGCCGGGGCGGTCCGGCGCCGTGAGCGTCAGCTCGGTCCCGCCGTCGGCGGTCCGGCGCCGCAC
>DATBLK010000107.1:0-16311 GCA_036555405.1 Anaeromyxobacteraceae bacterium | reverse complement strand
GGGGCTCATCCAGGTGGCGGCCGGCTACCACAAGGCCCTCGCCCAGCGGCGGGCCGGCGGCACGGTCCGGCTGCTCGCGGCGGGGCTCGAGAAGCTCGCCGCCTTCCCGGACGGCTTCGCCGGCCTCTCGCTGGCCTCGTTTCGCGACCGGGTGACGCTCGCCCTCGCGGAGGCGCAGGCCTGGAGCGAGGGGAGGCGCCCGGGCCTCGATCCGGATCTCGCGCCGCCGCTCGAGCGGGCCTGACGGACGGTCACCCGGGGCGGCAGGCGCGGTGCGGTTGCGCCCGGCCGCCGAGCCGCTAACCATGGGGCCGGAGGTCCACGTGCCCGATCCCCTCGGCGCCGCCGACGAGCTCGACCTGGGGAGCCGCAGGCTGCGCTTCTTCTCGCTCCCCCGGCTGGAGCGGGCCGGCCTGGGCCCCATCTCGCGACTCCCGGTCTCGCTGCGCATCGTCCTCGAGTCGCTGGTCCGGAACCTCGACGGGCGGCGGGTGCGCGAGGACGACGTGCGGGCGCTGGCGGCCTGGAAGCCCGGCGCGGCGCGGACCGCCGAGGTGCCCTTCGTGGTGGCCCGGGTCCTCCTGCAGGACTTCACCGGCGTGCCGCTGCTCGTGGACCTCGCGGCCATGCGCGCCGCCATGGCCCGCCTCGGCCGCGACCCGGGCGCGGTCGAGCCCATCGTCCCGGTGGACCTGGTCGTGGATCACTCGGTGCAGGTCGACGCCTGGGGCACGGCCGGCGCGCTCGCCGAGAACCTCGAGCGGGAGATGGAGCGCAACCGGCAGCGCTACGAGTTCCTGAAGTGGGGGGCCCAGGCCTTCCGGACCTTCCGCATCGTGCCCCCGGGCTTCGGCATCTGCCACCAGGTGAACCTCGAGCTCCTGGCGCGCGTGGTCGTCGAGAAGGACGGGGTCGCCTATCCCGACACCCTGGTCGGGACCGACTCCCACACCACGATGGTGAACGGCCTGGGCGTCGTCGGCTGGGGCGTGGGCGGCATCGAGGCCGAGGCGGCCATGCTGGGCCAGCCCTCGGGCTTCCTCACCCCCGACGTCGTCGGCGTCGACCTCCGCGGCGCCCTGCGCCAGGGCGTCACCGCCACCGACCTCGTGCTCTCGGTGACCGAGCTGCTGCGGCGGGCCAAGGTGGTGGGGAAGTTCGTCGAGTTCCACGGCGAGGGGGCCCGCTCGCTCGCCGCGGCGACGCGCGCCACCGTCGCCAACATGGCGCCCGAGTACGGCGCCACCCTGGGCTACTTCCCGCCCGACGAGCGGACCCTCGCCTACCTGGAATCCACCGGGCGCGACCCCGAGCACCTTCGCCTGGTCCGCGCCTACCTCGAGGCGCAGGGCCTCCTCGGCATCCCCCCGAGCGGACAGTGCGACTACTCGCAGGTGGTGGAGCTCGACCTCGGGAGCGTCGAGCCGTCGGTGGCGGGCCCGCGGCGGCCGCAGGACCGGATCCCGCTCGCCCGCCTGAAGGCGGAGCTGAAGGGGACCCTGCCGCCTCCGGCGCCGGGGGCGGGCCGCCCGACCCACGGCGACGTGGTCATCGCCGCCATCACCAGCTGCACCAACACCTCCAACCCGTCGGTGATGCTGGCCGCCGGCCTGCTGGCCCGCAAGGCGGCGGCGCGCGGCCTGCGGCCGCCGCCCTGGGTGAAGACCTCGCTGGCCCCCGGCTCGCGCGTCGTCACCGAGTACCTCCAGGCCACCGGGCTGCAGCGCGACCTCGAGGCCGTCGGCTTCCACACCGTGGGATACGGCTGCACCACCTGCATCGGCAACGCCGGGCCCCTCGACCCCGCCCTCGAGGCGCGCGTCACCTCGAAGGACCTGGTGGTGGCCAGCGTGCTCTCCGGCAACCGGAACTTCGAGGCCCGCATCCATCCGTCGGTGAAGGCGAACTTCCTCATGAGCCCGCCGCTGGTGGTGGCCTTCGCGCTCGCCGGGACCGTCGACGTCGACCTGGAGACCGACCCGGTCGCCACCGGGCCCGACGGGAGGCCGGTCTTCCTCCGGGAGCTCTGGCCCTCCGACGCCGAGGTCGAGGCGCTCCTGGCAGCGGCGAGCGCGCCGGAGCGCTACCGGGCGAACTACGCGGGGGTCGGCGCCGGCAGCCCGAGCTGGCGGGCGCTGCCCGCGCCCGGGGGCCAGCTCTACCGCTGGGACGCCGCCTCCACCTACGTCCGCGAGCCCCCCTACTTCGAGGGCTTCGCCCCCGCGGCCCCCGGGGCCGCGGCGGCGCGGATCCGCGAGGCCCGGGCGCTCGCCATCCTCGGGGACTCGGTGACCACCGACCACATCAGCCCCGCGGGGAGCATCTCCCCCGGGTCGCCGGCAGGTCGCCACCTCCAGGCCCAGGGCGTCTCGGTCGCCGACTTCAACAGCTACGGCGCGCGCCGCGGCAACCACAAGGTGATGGTCCGCGGCACCTTCGCCAACGTGCGCATCCGGAACCTCATGGTCCCCGGGGTCGAGGGGGGCGTCACCGTCCACCAGCCCTCGGGCCAGCGGACGAGCATCTACGAGGCTGCGGAGCGCTACCGGGAGGAGGGGGTCCCGCTCCTGGTCGTCGCCGGCCTGGAGTACGGCACCGGCTCGTCGCGGGACTGGGCCGCCAAGGGGACGAGGCTCCTCGGCGTCCGGGCGGTGGTGGCCCGCTCCTTCGAGCGCATCCACCGCGCCAACCTGGTGGGCATGGGCGTCCTCCCGCTCGAGCTCCCCGCCGGCGTCACCTCCGCGACGCTGGGGCTCGACGGCACCGAGCGCTACGACGTCCTGGGGCTCGAGGAGCGCATCGCGCCGCGGGCGCCGGCGACGCTGCGCGTCCGCCGCGGCTCGGGCGAGGTGCTGGAGGTGCCGCTGCTGGTCCGGGTCGACACGCCCATCGAGGCCGAGTACCTCGGGCACGGTGGTATCCTGCCCTTCGTCCTGCGGCAGGTGCTGCGCGGCGCCTAGACCATGCCCCCCCGCAAGAGGCCGCGGACCCGCGTGGAGCGCGACACCATGGGCGAGGTGCGCGTCCCGGCGGGCGCGCTCTACGGCGCCCAGACCGCCCGCGCGCTGCTGAACTTCCCCATCTCCGGGCTCACCGCCCACCCGGCCTTCGTCGACGCCACCGTGCTCGTGAAGATCGCGGCGGCGCGGGCCAACGCCAGGCTCGGGCTGCTCCCGCGCCGGAAGGCGCGAGCCATCGAGGCCGCGGCGCGCGAGGTGCTCGCCGGCCGGTGGCGCGACCAGTTCGCGGTCGACGTCTACCAGGCGGGCGCCGGGACCTCGCACCACATGAACGTGAACGAGGTGCTTGCGAACCGCGCCTGCGAGCTCCTCGGCGGGCGCCGCGGCGACCGGGGGCTCGTCGACCCCAACGACGACGTCAACATGGCCCAGTCCACCAACGACGTGGTGCCGACCGCCATGCGGCTCGCGGCCCTGGCGCTCGGGCCGGCCGCCACCGGGGCGCTCCGGGCGCTCGCGGCGACCCTGGCGCGGAAGGCCCGGGCCTGGGACGGCGTCGTGAAGTCGGGGCGCACCCACCTCATGGACGCCACGCCCATCCGGCTCGGCCAGGAGGTGTCGGGCTGGGCCGCGGCGCTGCGCGCCGCCGCGGCGCGGGTGGACGGCGCGCTCGCGGAGCTGGCGGCGCTGGGCCTGGGCGGAACGGCGGTGGGCACCGGCGTGAACGCCCACCCGCGCTACGCCGCCCTGGCGGTGGCGGAGCTGCGCCGGCTCACCGGAGCGCCGCTGCGGCGCGCGCCGAGCCCCTTCTACGCCATGCAGTCGCTGGCTCCCTTCGCCGCCCTGGCCGGCGCGCTCCGGGTGGCGGCGATCGAGCTCCTGCGCATCGGCGGCGACATCCGGCTCCTCGCCTCGGGGCCGGGCACGGGGCTCGGGGAGCTGCGCCTCCCGGCCGTGCAGCCGGGCTCCTCGATCATGCCGGGGAAGGTGAACCCCTCCATGGCGGAGATGCTGGCCATGGTGTGCCACCAGGTCGTCGGGCTCGACGCCGCCGTCGCCTCCGCCGCTTCCGCGGGCCAGCTGGAGCTGAACGTGATGATGCCGCTGGTGGCCTTCGACCTGTGCCACGCGCTCCAGATCCTGGCGAGCGGCGTCCGGGCCTTCGACGAGCGCTGCGCCCGCGGGCTCGAGGCCGACCCGGAGCGGGCCCGCCTGTACGCGGAGCGCACCGTGAGCCTCGCCACCGCGCTCGCGCCCCGCATCGGCTACGCGAGGGCCGCCGAGGTCGTGAAGGCCTCGCTGCGGACCGGCCGCCCGATCCGGGAGCTGGCGGTGGAGATGGCCGGCCTGACGGCGGCCGAGGCCCGGCGAATCCTCGACCCGCGCCGCCTCACCCGGCCGGGCCGGAGCTGAGCGCGGGAAAGGACACGAGCATGACGTTCCGCACAGCGGCAGCCGCCTTCGCCTTCCTCGGCGCCTGCTCCTCGTCCCCCGCGGGCTCGCCGTGCGCCGGCGTCTCGGTGGACGACGGCATCGCCTGCACCGCCGACGCCTGCGATCCGGCCACCGGGCTGGTGACGCACGCCCCGAGCGACGCCGCCTGCCCCGCGGGCGAGGTCTGCTCGCCCGCCGCCGGCTGCCGGCCGCCGGGCTGCGCCGACCTCGCGCCGGTGGCCGGGACCGCCTTCAAGCTCCGGACGGTCGTCTCCTCCGGCCTCGAGAGCCCCGTCCACCTCGCCGCGCCGGCCGGCGACGCCCACCGCCTCTTCGTCGTCGAGCAGCCGGGCCGGGTCCGGGTGGTGAAGGACGGCGTGCTCCTGTCCACCCCCTACCTCGACCTCGTGGACCGCGTGGTCTACGGCGGCGAGCGCGGCCTGCTCTCGGTGGCCTTCCACCCCGCCTTCGCGAGCAACGGGAAGCTGTACGTCTACTACACCGGCGCCGGCGGGGAGGTGCGCATCTCCGAGTTCACCGCCCCGAGCCCGCAGGCCGACAGTGCCGACCCCGGCACCGAGGTGAACCTCGTCGCCATCGCCCACGGCACCTACACGAACCACAACGGCGGCCTGGTCCTCTTCGGCCCGGACGGCTTCCTCTACGCCGGCGTGGGCGACGGCGGCGGCGGCGGCGACCCCTTCGGCTCGGGCCAGGACACGGCGTCGCTCCTCGGCAAGCTCCTGCGAATCGACGTCGCGAGCCCGGGCACGCCGGTCCCCGGGAACCCGTTCGCCAGCGCGGTCTACGACCACGGGCTGCGCAACCCCTGGCGCTTCAGCTTCGACCGGCTCACCGGCGACCTGTACATCGGCGACGTCGGGCAGAACGCCTGGGAGGAGATCGACTTCAAGCCGGCGCCGTCCCCCGGCCAGGCGCCGCCCGCCGGCACCAACTGGGGGTGGAACCTGATGGAGGGGACGCACTGCTACGCCGCCCCCGGCTGCGACCCCGCCGCCCAGGGCCTGGCGCTGCCGATCCTGGAGTACGGCCACGGCGAGGGCCAGTCGGTCACCGGCGGCCACGTGTACCGCGGCCCGGTGATGCCCGACCTCGCCGCCACCGGGACCTACTTCTACGCCGACTTCTACGCCTTCGTGCGCACCTTCCGCGTCGTCATGGGCCGGGCGACGAGCCCGCAGGACGTCACCGCGGATCTCGGCGTCTCGGTGGGCAACGTCTCCTCCTTCGGCGAGGACGGCTGCGGCGAGCTGTACGTCGTCTCCTACGGCGGCGCGATCCACAAGCTCGTCCCCGGCCCCTGACCCCCCGCCGCGATTGCCTCGCGCGCCGCCGCCGCGCTATCGAGGGAGGATGTCGAGGTGTCCCGTGGGGCCGGAGTACGCGGCGGTGCTGACCGGCGCCGGATTCCGCCGCCACCCGCTCGGCGGCAGGCCGGCAGAGGTCGACGTCTACCGCCGCCCCGCCCCGGGGCGCTGGGCTCTCGAGGCCCGCCAGGAGGGCCGCGGCGGCCACGTCGACGTGGGCCTCACCCTGGAGCCGGGAGGGGGCACCCTCGTCGGCCCGGTGCACCGGGCGCTCTCCGCCCCCGCGCTGGCGTCGGCCCTCCCCCACATCACCGCCTCGCTCGAGGCCCTCGCCGCGGCCGCCGAGTCGCTGCGCTGCCCGGAGTGCCAGTCCTGGGAGGTGATGAGGGAGGGAAAGGACGGCCCCTTCCTGGCCTGCGGGCAGCCGAGGCGCGGGCGAAAGCCGTTCGACCGCACCGTCCGGCTGTGCCGCCGCAACCTGGTTGTGGCGGCGCTGATCGTCTACCGCGAGCCGGGATCGCCCTGACGCCGCGGGGCCGAGGGGTCAGGACCACCCGCGCGCGGCGTCGGCGACGGTCGTGGCCCGCAGCTGCCCGGTGCGGTGGTCGAAGACCGAGACCGGGGTCTGGTCCCGGGCGAGGTCCGGGACCTCGGCGCCGGCGGCGCGCAGCGCCAGCGCCGCGTGGACGCGAACCGCGGGGTCGGGATCGGCGAGGGACGGGACGAGCTCGGCGGCCGCGCCCCGGACGACGTCGGGCGACACCTCGGCGAGGCGCCACAGCGCCCACCGGGTCCCGGCGCGGAACGGCTCCTCCTCGAGGAATCCAGCCAGGACGGGACCGAGCTCGCGGCACAGCGCCGGCACGCCGGCGAGGACCGCCCCCAGGACCTGCGGCCCGTACCACAGCAGCCCGCCCGACTCGTCGTTCATGAGCCAGAGGGTGCGGCGAGCCAGCTCGCGCACCGGCTCGAGCCCCCGGCGCGCCAGCACCGCCGCCACCCGCCCCAGCGCCTCGACAGCCCGCCAGCGGATGATCTCGTCGTCGTCGAAGAGCAGCTGCTGGAGGAGGCGGGCCGCGCCGGGCTCGGCGGCGGCCCAGCGGGTGAGCGCGTCGGGGTCGTACTCCGCGAGAAGGCGGCGCGCCGCTTCCTTCCGGCCGGCTCGCGCCGAGGCGCTGGGCATGGGCGGCGCGAGTATACCCACGCTCCGCCGCCGCCGGGGTGTACCCTCGAGGCGTGGCCGGTCCGGGGCGCGCGTGGCGGGTCGCCGAGGGGACGATCCGGGTCTACCGGCTCTTCGACGTCGCCGACGCCATCGACCTGCCGCGCGCCGAGGCGCTGCTGGCGGCGCCCGCCTCGCGCCTGAAGCTCGGAGGCAGCCGGTCGTCGGCGGTGGAGATCCCCAGGCCTCCCCTGCACGTCGTGCTCGGGCGCCGCGAGCTGCCCCTGGCGGCGGCCCCGCGCCCGGCGGAGGCGAGCGCCCACCTCATCGACTACGGCGTCGTCAGCGTCGTCTACAAGCTTCCCGTGGCGCCGGGAACGGACCTCGCCGACCTCATCCCGCTGACCGAGGAGCTCGTCTCCGAGCCCACGCCGGCGCTGGACGCCGCGGCTCGCGGGGAGGCCGAGGAGCTCGCCCGGGCGCTCGCCCCGGCGCTGGAGCGGCCGCACCGCTGGGAGGGGCTCGAGACCTTCCTCGTCGTCATGGTGCGGCGGCTGGAGGAGCCGGCGCCGGCGCAGGAGGTGCTCCGGGGAGCGCCGGTGGCGCGGCTGCTGGTCGGGGAGACGAGCCCGCGGCCGCTCTCGGCCGAGGAGGAGCAGGACGTCACCAAGCACAGCTTCAGCTACCTCGACGACGACCTGGCGGTGGTCGACTGGAACAGCGCCTTCCTGCTCGAGCCCTCGGGGGTGATGGACATCCCCGACCTGCTCGAGTTCGCGACCGCGCACCTGCTCGAGCTGCGCTACTACGACGCCCTGCTCGACCGCGAGCTCAACGTCCTGTACGACGAGATGGCGGCCGGCGGCGCCGCTCCCAACGTGTTCACCCGCCGCTACCTCCGCCTGCAGCGCCGGACCGCGGCCCTCCTCCTCGAGCTCTCCGAGATGGTGGAGCGGCTCGAGAACGCCGTGAAGATCGTCGGCGACTTCTACCTGGCGCGCGTGTACCAGAGCGCGGTGCGGCGCTTCCGGCTGCCGGCCTGGCAGGAGACGGTGCTGCGCAAGCAGAAGCTCCTCGCCGAGGCGAACCAGCTCCTCAAGAACGAGGCCGACACCCGCCGGGGCGAGCTCCTCGAGCTCATGGTCATCTTCCTCATCCTCTGGGAGGTCGTGTTCTCGTTCGTGCGCCACTAGCAGCCGTCGAGGAGGGGCGCCGGGAGTGGGCGGAATGGGGGAGGCCGCCCCGGCGGCCCGGCCCGCACTCGACATCCCCGCGCCGGGCCATTAAATTATCGTTCGTCCCCCAGGCCCGCATGGCGCTGGTGACCGCCCGGCAAGTCCGCCGGACGAACACGGAAAGAAGCGTACAGAATGGCAAGTGGCACGGTGAAGTGGTTCAACGACGCGAAGGGGTTCGGTTTCATCTCGCAGGATGGCGGGGAGGACGTCTTCGTCCACCACACCGCGATCGTGGCCGAGGGCTTCCGCTCCCTGCAGGAAGGTCAGCGCGTCGAGTTCGAGGTGAAGAAGGGCCCCAAGGGCCTTCAGGCAGCCAACGTCCGCCCGGTCTAGCGACCAGAGGCCGGGCCGGCCATCGACGCCGGCCCGTGGGGCCCGGCCTCGCGAGGGGCCGGGCCTTTTCATGTCCGGGAACGGCCGCCCGGCGATCAGCGGCCCTTCCACCTCGCCGGCCGCTTGCCGAGGAAGGCGTCGATGCCCTCGGCCGCGTCCTCGTGGAGCATCCCGCAGGCCATGGTCTCGCCCGCGGTGGCGTAGGCGCGCTCCAGCGGCTGGTCGACCTGCTCGTAGAAGGTGCGCTTCCCCGCGGCGATGACCGGGGCGCTCCGCTCCAGGATGACGCCGAGGAACCTCGCGACCTCGGCGTCGAGCTTCTCCGCCGGCACCACCCGGTTCACCAGGCCCCAGGAGAGCGCGGTCCGGGCGTCGAAGAGCTCGCCGGTGAGCAGCATCTCCATGGCGCGCTTGCGCCCCACGTTGCGGAAGACGCCCACCGCGGGAGTGGAGCAGAAGAGGCCGATGTTCACGCCGGGGAGGGCGAAGCGCGCCTCCTCGGCGGCCACCGCCAGGTCGCACATCGACACCAGCTGGCAGCCGGCGGCGGTCGCGACCCCGTGCACCCGCGCGATCACCGGCTGGGGAAGCCGCGTGAGCTTCACCATCATGCGGCTGCAGTCGGCGAAGAGCTGGTCCTGCCAGGGCCTGTCGCCGGAGCGCGCCCGCATCTCCTTCAGGTCGTGCCCGGCGCAGAAGCCGCGCCCCGCGCCGGCGAGGACCACCGCGCGCGCCGACGGGTCGGCCGCCACCGCGTCGAGCTCGGCCTCCAGGGCGGCGATCATGGCGCGGGAGAGCGGGTTGAAGCGCTCTCCGCGGTTCAGGGTCAGGGTCACCACCCCCCCCTCCGCCCTCCTGAGGACGTGGGGGGTCTCGACGGCCGCCTGGGCGTTCGCGCTCATGGTCCCTTCCTTCTCACCCTCTTCCCCGACGGGCCGAGTATACGGCGGGCCGGGTGCCGGGCGCCCCCGAAGGCCGCCGCCCGCCCCCTCACCCGGAGCCCAGGGCCTGGTCGAGATCGCGGATGAGGTCGGCCGCGCTCTCGAGCCCGACCGAGAGCCGGACGACGTCGGGCCCGGCGCCCGCCGCGGCGCGCTGCTCGTCGCTGAGCTGCCGGTGGGTGGTGGAGGCGGGGTGGATGACGAGCGAGCGGGTGTCGCCGACGTTGGCGAGGTGGGAGAAGAGCTCGCAGGACTCCACCAGCTTCACGCCCGCCGCGTAGCCGCCCTTCACGCCGAAGGTGAAGACCGAGCCCGCGCCCCGGGGCAGGTACTTCTTCGCCAGGGCGTGCCACGGGCTCGACTCCAGCCCGGCGTAGGAGACCCAGGCCACCCGCGGATGGGACTCGAGGAAGCGGGCCACCTCGAGCGCGTTCCTCACGTGCCGCTCCATGCGCAGCGGCAGGGTCTCGATGCCGGTGATGGTGAGGAAGGCGTTCATGGGCGCCATCGACGGCCCGAAGTCGCGCAGCGCCACCGCGCGCGCCTTCATCGTGAAGCCGAAGTCGCCGAAGGTCTCGTAGAAGTTGAGGCCGTGGTAGGCCGGCTCGGGCCCGGCCAGCGACGGGAACTTGCCGCCCTTCGACCAGTCGAACTTCCCCGACTCGACGAGGACGCCGCCCATGGAGGTGCCGTGCCCGGAGAGGAACTTGGTGGTCGAGTGGACGACGAGGTCCGCGCCCCACTCGAAGGGCCGGCAGAGCCAGGGCGACGCCAGCGTGTTGTCGACGATGAGCGGGATGCCGGCCTCGCGGGCCACGGCGGCCACCGCCTCCAGGTCCACGACCACGCCGCCGGGGTTGGCGAGGTTCTCGAGGAAGATGGCCTTGGTCCGCGGCGTCAGGGCGCGCCGGAAGCTCTCCGGGTCCTGGGGGTCGACGAGCCGGCCCTTCCAGCCCAGGCGCGCGAAGCTGTGGGTGAACTGGGTGATGGAGCCGCCGTAGAGGGCCCGCGAGGCGACGAACTCGTCTCCCGGCTCCAGCAGCGTGAAGAAGGCGAGGAACTGCGCGGCGTGCCCCGACGCCGCCGCCACCGCCGCCCGGCCCCCCTCCAGGCTCGCCACCCGCTCCTCGAGCGCCGCCACCGTCGGGTTCGTGATCCGGCTGTAGATGAAGCCGAAGGTGGCGAGGTTGAAGAGCGCCGCGGCCTGCTCGGCGTCGTCGAAGACGTAGGAGGTGGTCTGGTGGATGGGAACGTTGCGGGAGCCGGTCACCGGGTCGGGGCGCGCCCCGGCGTGGATGGCCCGGGTCTCGAAGCCGAAGGAGGCGCGTTCGCTCATCGGTTCACCCGCAGGCGCTTGGAGGAGATGACGCCGGTGTCGACGCCGCACCAGCCCAGCTCGCCGAAGAGCCGGCCGTACTCGATCTTCATGCAGCGGTTCATGACCACCTCGAGGCCGGCGGCCCGGGCGCGCGCCGCCGCCTCGTCGTTGCGGACGGTGAGCTGCATCCACACCACCCGGGCGCCGATGGCGATGGCCTCGTCGGTGATGGGGCCGGCGGCGGCCGAGTTCCGGAAGACGTCGACGACGTCGACCTTCTCCGGGACCTCGCGCAGGCTGGCGCGGACCGTCTCGCCCAGGACCTTCTCGCCGGCGTTCTGCGGGTTCACCGGGATCACCCGGAAGCCCTTCTGCTGCAGGTAGCGGAAGACGAAGTGGCTGGGGCGCACCCACTTCGGGCTCGCGCCGACCATGGCCACGACGCGGCTGTCGCGGAAGATGCGCCGCAGCTCGGCGTCGGAGTACTCGAGGTCGTCGGTCATGGGGCTCCGCTCCGGGGGAGAGCCCCCATCTTTGCGGAGCCGGCCCGCTCCCACAAGCGGCGGTGACGCCGCCGACCCCGCCTGGCCAGCGGGCGCGGCGGGGCGGCCACCCCCGTTGGGCGCTGGCGGGCCAGCGACTCCCGGAGCATGGAAGGGCCTCACCCCCACCGGGGCGATCCCCGAGGAGACGTCCATGAACACGCTCGTCCGCGCCTGCTCCGCCCTCGCCCTGCTCGCCCTCGTCGCGCCGGCTGTCGCCGCCGAGCAGGGTCCCGGGCAGGGCGACCCGATGGCCAGCTGGAAGCCGCCGAAGGTGAGAGCGGAGCAGAAGGACAGGAAGGAGATCCTCGCCGTGTTCGCGAAGATGGAGGCGGCGGGGAAGAAGGGGGACCTCGAGGCCGCCGCCGCGCTGGTGGACTTCCCGGTCCTCATGGTCACCGACGACTCGAAGGGCGAGGCGCACGCCACCTCGTGGACGAGGGAGCAGTGGACCCAGGTGATGAAGCCTTTCTACGAGAAGCCGATGGACGCCAAGATGACCCACAAGCCGACCATCTTCGTGGTCACCGACTCGCTCGTCACGGCGACCGACAGCTGGACCATGACCATGGGGGGGAAGACCACCTCCGGCAGGAGCTCGACCATCTTCGTCCGCAAGGGCGGCGAGTGGAAGATCAAGTCGATGATGGAGGGCGGCTGGGGCGACATGCCGATGCCGGGCCCCGAAGCGGCGACCTCGGGGAGCAAGTAGCCGCTCCCGGCGCAGGAGGCGACCCGCACCGGGAGAGATCAGCGAACGGCGAGCACGACCTTCCCCCGCGCGTGCCCCTGGGCCACGTACCGGATGGCCTCGGCGGCCTCGGCCAGCGGGTAGGTCCTGTCGATGACCGGCGTGAGCTTGCCGGCCTCGATAAGCTCCTTCAAGGTCACGAGGTCCTGCTGGCGCTCGTCGAACAGGAGGCCGACCAGCTTCTGCCTGGCGAAGAGCGAGCGCAGGGGCGCGAACATCTGTCGTTGAAAGCCGCCGAGCCAGCGGTCGCCGCCTTCGCCGCCGACCATGACGAGGGTCCCCTGGGCGGTGAGGGCCCGGCGCAGCTGCGACAGGGGCCGCCGGCCCGCGGTGTCGAGGATCAGGTCGAAGCGGCGCGTCCCGTCCGTGAAGTCGCCGCGGGTGTAGTCGATGACCTCGTCGGCGCCGATGGCCCGGACCAGCTCCGCCTTCGACGTGCTGCACGCGCCGGCGACCACCGCTCCGAACGCCTTGGCCAGCTGCACCGCGTGGCTCCCCACCCCGCCCGCCGCGCCGATGACGAGAACCTTCTGCCCGGGCAGGATCTTGCCCACGTTGCGAAGGCCGTTGAGGGCGGTCATGCCGGAGATGGGCACGGCCGCGGCCTGCTCGAAGCCGAGGTTCGCGGGCTTCGGCGCGAAGCGCTCCGCCTTGGCGCAGGCGTACTCGGCGAAGGAGCCGTCGCAGGTGCCATACACCGGGTCACCCGGCCGGAAGTGGGCGACCTTCTTCCCGACCGCCTCGACGATCCCCGCGGCATCCATGCCCCGAACGCGGATCTTCGGCCTGCGGAAGCCGAAGCCCAGGACGCGGATCAGGTAGGGCAGGCCGGTCATCAGGTGCCAGACGCCCGGGTCGACGCCCGCCGCGTGTACCCGGATGAGCAGCTCGTCGTCCCCGGGCACCGGCTTGTCGATGTCCCGGAGCACGAGCACGTCGGCCGAGCCGTACTCGTCCTGGACGATCGCCTTCATCAGCCCTTCCGCCATTCCCTCCGCGGCGCCTGGAGGGGCTCCCCTACCACTCCCGCAGGTAGTGGCAGCTGTAACCCCCGGGATGCTTCACCAGGTAGTCCTGGTGGTAATCCTCGGCCGGGTACCAGGCGGACGCCGGGGCGATCTCGGTGACGATGGGCCGCTTCCACTTGCCCGACCTCGCGACGCGGGCCTTCACCGCCTCGGCCGCCGCCTTCTGCGCCTCGTCGAGGTAGAAGATGGCGCTCCGGTACTGCGTCCCCACGTCGTTGCCCTGCCGGTTCGCCGTCGTCGGGTCGTGCATGCGGAAGAACCACTTCTCGAGCAGCTCCTCGTAGCCGAGCTTGCGGGGGTCGAAGACCACGCGCACCGCCTCGGCGTGACCGGACTTCGAGTGGTGCGTGTCCTCGTAGCGCGGGTTCTCGAGCCACCCGCCGGTGTATCCGGCCTCGGTCTCGAGGACGCCCGGGATCTTCCGCAGGATGTCCTGCATGCCCCAGAAGCAGCCGCCCGCGAGCAGCGCCACCGCCCGGTCCTGGGCCGCGGACCTGGCGCGCTCGGGCGCGGTGCCGGCCTCGGGGTGCTCCGCCTCGCGTGCCACCGGTCGCTCCTTTCGCGCGGCTTCGTCCCGCGCCGGCGCCGCCGGGGACAGGAGCGCGAGGGCCAGGGCGAGACGGTGCATGGAAGGCTCCTCGCCCCTTCGCCACGACCCGGGCGGCGCCCCTGCCATAACGCGGCGGCGGCCGGAAGCCAGGACTTCCGCGACCAGGAGCTGGGGCCGCCGGTGCGGCGCGCCCGGTCAGGGCGCCGGCGGCACCGGCTCGTCCGCCAGGTCCGGCGCCGGGGCGCCGCCGAGGCCCAGGCGGTCGGCGATGGGGACCTGCGCCGCGATGACCAGCGCCACGAGCTCGGCGAGCGGCATGCCGACGAGCCCGGCCCCGCGGTGGATCTCGGCGCGGTCGACGGACCTGGCGAAGGCCTTGTCCTTCATCTTCTTCACCACCGACTCGGGCGGGAGGTCGCGGACGCTCTTCGAGGGGCGCACCAGCGCGCAGGCGCCCACGAAGCCGCTGAGCTCGTCGGCGGCGACGATGGCCCGCTCCAGGGCCGACTCGCAGGCGATGCCGGTGTAGGGCGCGTGCGCGCCGACGGCCCGGACGATCCGCTCGGGCCAGCCGCGCTCGCGCAGGATCTCCATGCCGCGCCAGACGTGGTCCTGGGGGGTGGAGAAGCGCTCGTAGTCGAAGTCGTGGAGCAGGCCCACCACGCCCCAGGCCTCGAGCTCGGCCGGCTCGGCGACGGCGGCGCGGCGCGCCAGGGAGCGCATCGAGGCCTCGACGGCGAGGGCGTGGCGGCGCAGGGCCTGCGTCTTCGTGAACTCGCAGAGGAGCGCCCAGGCCGGGGCGCGGGTGGGATCGGGCATGGCCGATCCTTTTAGCAGGCCGCCGGGAGCTGCGCCCGCCCTGGCCTCTCCGGTCGCCGGCCGGCGGAGGGGCAGGAATCAGGCGATGGCCCGCAGCGCGCCGGCCACCACCGCGAAGTGGCAGGCGGCGGCGACGACCACCAGCGCGTGGAAGACCTCGTGGTAGCCGAAGACCCGCGGGAAGGGGTCGGGCCGCCGCCGCGCGTAGGTCACCGCGCCCAGGGTGTAGGCGAGGCCGCCGGCCAGCAGGAGCGCGATCGCTCCCGTGCCGAGCGCGGCGCGCAGCGACGGGATCACGGGCACGACGGCCCACCCCAGGGCCACGGCGATGGCCACGACCACCGCCCTGGGCGCCCGCACCCACAGGAGCGACTGGAGGACGCCGAGCGCCGCCCCGCTCCACACCACCGCCAGGAGGAGCCGGCCCGCCGAGCCGCCGAGGAGCAGGCAGAACGGCGTGTAGGTGCCGGCGATGAGGAGGAAGATGGCCGAGTGGTCGAGGCGCCGCATCCGGGCCCGCGCCGGCGGCGACCAGCTCGGCCGGTGGTAGATCGCGCTGGTGGCGAAGAGGGCGAACAGGCTCCCGCCGTAGACATGGGCCGCGAGGCGGGCGGAGGAGGAGGGCGCGGAGGCTGCGAGGGCGAGCCACCCTGCGAGCGCGACGACGGCCGCGACCTCGTGGGAGACGCCCCGGAGGAGCGGCTTCTCCGCGACGGCGTGGTTCGGGGCGCTCATGTGCTAGGTATGGACGCATCGCGTCACGGGCCTGTCACCGCGCCCGCGGGTGCGTCGCTCGACGGAGGTGTGAGAATGGTCCCTGGCATGATCCGGACGGCGCGGGTACCGGCGCTCCTGGCCGCCGCCCTGGCCGCCGGCTGCGCCGGCTCGCCGGCGAAGAGGGCGGCGGAGGAGCGCATTCGGCTCGTCGACGGCAAGGCCGGTCGCCTGCGGGTCTCGGACGGCGGCAGCGGCGAGCCGGCGGTGGTCTTCCTCCACGGCCTCGGGGGCGACCTCGAGGTCTGGCGCGAGCAGCTCGACCGCCTGCGGCCCCGGCTCCGCGCGGTGGCCTACGATCAGCGGGGCCACGGCGGCTCGGAGAGGGCGCGCGACGGCGTGTACACCATCGAGGCGCTCGCCGGCGACCTCGCGTCCGTGGTCGACGCGCTCGCGCTCCAGCGGTTCCACCTCGTCGGCCACAGCCTTTCCGGCGCCGTCCTCACCGCGTACGCCGGGGCGCACCCGGAGCGCGTCGCCGGCCTGGTCTACGCCGACGGCGTGGGGGACCTCCACGCCGTGCCGGCGGCCGCCATCGAGGAGGCGGTGCGCAAGGAGTCGTCGCCGTCCTTCGGCCAGGCGGAGCTCCGGGACGCCTTCGAGGGGATGCTGGGGCCGGCGGCCCGTCCGGCGACGCGCGAGCGCGTCCTCGCCTCGCTCGCCCGGCTCGACCCGCCCGCCTTCGCGGCGCTCCGCCGGAGCCTCTTCGGCTTCGCCGTCGGCGCCCGGCTCTCGGCCTACCGCGGGCCCATCCTCGCCATCGAGGCCGAGGGCCCGCCGAACCCCGTCCGCGCCTCGGCGGTGATCCCCGCGGCCCGCCGCCGCGGCATCATCGGCGTCTCCCACTGGCTCCACATGGACGACCCGGCGACCTTCGGCAGCATGCTCGATCCCTTCCTGGGCCTGCCGGAGCGCTGAACGGGGGGGAGCGGCCGGAGGACGCCGGGCTCGGGTCATCTCCGGCCGGAGGTGCTCCTCTCCGCCAGGAACGCGGCCACCGCCGCGAGCGCCCGCGCCTCGACCTCTTCCCGCGTCTCGCCCCGGGCGCGCAGCGCCCGGGCCCGGACCTCGAGGGAGTGGTCGCCGCCTTCGACGACGTGCAGCGCAGTCGGCGGCGTCATCCGGCGCCGCAC
>DATBLK010000217.1:0-2278 GCA_036555405.1 Anaeromyxobacteraceae bacterium | reverse complement strand
TGCTCGCGGACGTAGCGGTAGTCGAGGAGGGTGGCGAGCTGCGGGTCGACCTCCAGGACCACGTCGCCGCCCCGGCCGCCGTCGCCGCCGGCCGGCCCGCCGCGGGGGACGAACTTCTCCCGGCGCCAGGCGACGCAGCCGTCGCCGCCGTCGCCGGCCTTGACCCGGATGCGGACCTCGTCGACGAATGGCATGGCGTCCCGGAAGGCGGGCCCGCGCCCCTCGCGTGGCCCCAGAGGGGACTCGGCCGTTTCCGGATCGCGCTCGCCTAGGCCTTCGGCACCACCGACACCACGTTCCGGTCGCCGCGCGTCCTCCGGTACCGCACCGTGCCGTCGACGAGGGCGAAGAGCGTGAAGTCCTTCCCCATGCCCACGTTCGCGCCGGGGTGGATCCGGGTGCCGAGCTGCCGGACGAGGATGTTCCCGGCCACCACCGCCTCGGAGCCGTAGACCTTCACGCCGCGGTGCTGGCCGGCGGAGTCGCGCCCGTTGCGCGAGGAGCCCTGACCCTTCTTGTGAGCCATGTCGGTCCGTCCTTCCCGGCTACGCCTTGACCGCGGTGATCTCGATCTCGGTGAAGGGCTGGCGGTGGCCGCGCTTCTTGGTCCACCCCTCCTTCTTCTTGCGGAAGTGGATCACCTTCTTGTGCCGGCCATGGGCCACGATCTGGCCCTCGACGGTCGCGCCCGAGACCGAGGGCTTGCCGACCCTGGCCTCGCCCTCGCCGCCGAGGAGCAGCGCCTCGAAGCTGAGCTTGGCGCCGACCTCGCCCTCGAGCTTCTCCACCTTGACCTTGTCGCCCTGGGCGACGCGGTACTGCTTGCCGCCGGACCGGATCACCGCGTACATACCGCTCCTTCTCGAGGCTCTTCGCTGGGGGCGCTCGAACCGGGCTCGAGCGCGGGGCACGCGCGAGCCGCTCCGGACCTCCGGAAGGGCGGTTCTATACGATCCGGTCCCCGGGGCTGTCAAGGATTCCCGGGCCTTGCGCCCCCCCAGCAGGCGCGGTGTGGATCCGCCCCTCACCCGCCGGGCGCCGGCGGGACGCGCGAGCGCCCTCTCCCCGGCTGGTACCTGGCTGGTACCGGGGAGAGGGCATCCGGGGCGCGGGCGCACCGGCCCGGTTAGTCCTCCGCCGTGGCGCGACCGCAGGCCCGGCTCCCGGGGAACGCACCCGGCGACCTCTTCGTCGACGACGCCTGCATCGGCTGCGACACCTGCCGCCGCATCGCGCCCGGCACCTTCGGCGGCGGCATCTGGGACCAGGCAGTGGTCGAGCGCCAGCCCGCGGCCGAGGCGGAGTGGCGCCGGGCGCTCATGGCGCTCGTCTCCTGCCCGGTGGCGGCCATCGGCGCGAGCCGGCGCGGCGCGGCCGAGGCGGCGCGCGCCTTCCCCGACCCGGTGGCCGGGGCGGGCGGCCTATTCGACTGCGGCTACGCCAGCGACCGCTCCTTCGGCGCCGCGAGCTGGCTCGTCGTCCGCGAGGGCGGGAACGTCCTCGTCGACTCCCCGCGCTTCGCCCGGCCCCTCCTGGAGGGCATCCGGGCGCTCGGCCCGGTGCGCTTCATGGTCCTCACCCACCGGGACGACGTCGCCGATCACCGCAAGTGGGCCGGGGCGCTCGGCTGCGAGCGGGTGCTCCACGCCCGCGACGTCGGCCGCTCCACCGCGGACGTAGAGCGCAAGGTCGAAGGCGACGCGCCGGTGCCGCTCGGGGAGGGCCTGCTCCTCGTCCCGGTGCCGGGCCACACTGCCGGCTCCATCGCGCTCCTCTGCCGCGAGCGCTGGCTCTTCACCGGCGACCACCTCTGGGCCGGGGAGGACGGCCGCCTCGAGGCCGGGCGCGACGTCTGCTGGCACTCCTGGGCCGAGCAGACCCGCTCCACGGAGCGGCTCCTCGACCTCCGCTTCGAGGCGGTCTTCCCCGGCCACGGGCGCCCCTGGCGCGCCGCCTCGCCGGCCGAGGCCCGGCGCGAGGTGGCGCGGGTCGCGGCGGCGATGCGGGGCGCGTGACCACGCTCCCCCTCACCCCGGCCCGCTCCCCCGCGGCTGCGGGGGAGAGGGAGAGCGAAGGCGGTCGATTGCCCGCGCCATCTCCGCGAGGGCCTCGCGGAGCGGGGCCCGGGCCACGCCCCGCTCGGTGATCACCGCGGTGACGAGCGCCGCCGGGGTGACGTCGAAGGCCGGGTAGCGGGCGGGCACGCCCTCCGGGGCGATGCGCTGGCCGGCGATGACCGCGACCTCGTCGCCGCCGCGCTCCTCGATGGGGATGGCGG
>DATBLK010000106.1:0-9623 GCA_036555405.1 Anaeromyxobacteraceae bacterium | reverse complement strand
CGTCCACGACGTCGCCGCCGCCCGCCAGGCCGCCGCGGTGGCGGCTGCCATCCGCCTCTCGGGGGCGCGGGCTCCTTGATCATCTCCCCCGCTTGGGCCTAGCTTCGGGCCGGCATGGGAGCGAGGGGCGCCAGGAGGCCGGCGGGGAACGGGGCGGCCGAGGCCGGCGCGGCGCGGCGGCTCTTCGGGACCGACGGCGTCCGGGGCGTCGCCAACGTCCACCCCATGACCGCCGAGATGGCGCTGCAGCTCGGCCGGGCGCTGGCCTACATCGTCCGCTCCGGCCCGCACCGCCACCGCATCGTCATCGGCAAGGACACCCGGCTCTCCGGCTACCTCATCGAGCAGGCCATCGCCTCGGGCATCTGCTCCATGGGCGTGGACGTCATGCTCTGCGGCCCGCTCCCCACCCCCGGGATCGCCTTCATCACCAACTCGATGCGCGCCGACGCCGGCGTGGTCATCAGCGCCAGCCACAACCCCTACCAGGACAACGGCATCAAGTTCTTCTCGCGCGACGGTTTCAAGCTGCCCGACGAGACCGAGCTCCGCATCGAGCAGCTGGTGCTGGAGGAGGGCGGGTCGCCGGAGCTCCAGGCGCTGCGCCCCACCGCCCACCGCATCGGCAAGGCGCAGCGCATCGACGACGCGGTGGGGCGCTACGTCGTGTTCCTCAAGTCGCTCTTCCCCCGGGACCTGACGCTCGACGGGCTGGCGGTGGTGGTGGATTGCGCCAACGGCGCCGCCTACCGCGTGGCCCCGGCGGTCTTCGGCGAGCTCGGGGCCCGGGTGGTGACGCTGAGCGCCCGGCCCGACGGGAAGAACATCAACGACGGATGCGGGGCGGTGCACCCCGAGGCGATGGCCCGGGCGGTGGTGAAGCACCGGGCCCAGATCGGCATCGCCCTCGACGGCGACGCCGACCGCGTCATCGTCGCCGACGAGCGCGGGCGCCTCGTGGACGGCGACGCCATCATGGCGGTGGTGGGTCGCGACCTCCTGCGCCGCCGGGCCCTGGCCAAGCGGACGGTGGTGGCCACGGTGATGAGCAACGTGGGGCTGGAGCGGGCCCTGCGCCGGGCCGGCGGCCGGGTGGTGCGGACGCCGGTGGGGGACCGCCACGTCGTCGACGAGATGCGCCGCGGCGGCTTCAACTTCGGCGGGGAGCAGTCGGGCCACCTCGTCTTCCTCGACCACGTGACCACCGGCGACGGCGTCTGCGCCGCCCTGAACCTCCTCGAGGTCATGCTGCGCCAGGGGAAGCGGCTCTCCGAGCTCGCCGCCACCTTCGAGCCCGTGCCCCAGGTGCAGCTCAACGTCCCGGTGCGCGAGAAGCGGCCCCTGGCGGCGCTGCCCGGCCTGCAGCGGGCCATCCGCGGCGCCGAGCGGGCGCTCGGCGGGGACGGCCGGGTGCTGGTTCGCTACTCCGGCACCGAGGACAAGGCCCGGGTGCTCGTCGAGGGAACGAACGCGCGGCGCATCGCCGAGCACGCGGAGCGGATCGCGGGAGAGCTCAGGCGGGCGCTGGCGTAGGAGTCGCGGCCGCGGCCGCGGTCGGCTACATTCCATCGATGCCCCAGCGCCTCGGAGTCAACGTCGACCACGTCGCCACGCTCCGGCAGGTGCGCCGCGCCGTCTACCCCGACCCGGTGGCCGCGGCGCAGCTCGCCGAGCTCGCCGGCGCCGACCAGATCACCATCCACCTCCGCGAGGACCGCCGGCACATCCAGGAGCGCGACCTGCGGGTGCTGCGGGAGACGCTGACCACGCAGCTGAACCTCGAGATGGCCGCCACCGCCGAGATGGTGAAGGTCGCCTACGAGGCCAAGCCGGACGAGTGCACCCTGGTGCCGGAGCGGCGCGAGGAGCTCACCACCGAGGGCGGCCTCGACGTCGCCGGGAACCGCGACCACGTGCGGCGCACCGTGAAGACCTTGCGCGACGCCGACATCCTCGTCTCCCTCTTCATCGACCCCGACGTCGACCAGGTGCGGGCCGCCCACCGGGTGGAGGCCCAGGTCGTCGAGATCCACACCGGGCGCTACTGCGACGCGCGGCTCGAGGCCGACCGCCGCCGCGAGCTCACCCGCATCGTCGACGCCGCCAAGGCCGCCGCCAAGCTCGGGCTGAGCGTGGCCGCGGGCCACGGGCTCCACTACCGGAACGTCCAGGCGGTGGCGGCCGTGCCCGAGATCGAGGAGTTCAACATCGGCCACGCCATCGTCGCGCGGGCGCTGCTGGTGGGGATGGAGCGGGCGGTGCGGGAGATGAAGGAAGCCATCGCGCAGGGGGCGAGGCCGGGGGGCCGGTGATCGTCGGCTTCGGCATCGACGTCGTCGAGGTCGAGCGCCTCCGGCGGCAGATCGGCGGCGCCCGCCCGGCCGGGCGGGCGGCGCGCTTCCTGGCGCGCTGCTTCACGCCCGCGGAGCGGACCTATTGCGAGGCCCGCCGCGACCGCGCCACCCACTACGCCGCCCGCTTCGCCGCCAAGGAGGCGGCGATGAAGGCGCTCGGCGCCCCGCCGGGCCTGCGCTTCACCGACGTCGAGGTGACGCGCGACCGCGGCGCACCCGGCCTGGCGCTGCGGGGCGCCGCCGCCCGCGCCGCGGCCGGCCTGGGGGTCTCGGCGGTCCACCTCTCGCTCACCCACGACGGCGGCCTGGCGGTGGCCGGCGTGGTGCTGGAGCGCGGCCCATGAGGCTCGTCGGCGCCGCCGAGATGCGGGCCATCGACGAGGCGGCCATCGCCGGCCTCGGCATCCCCGGGATGGAGCTCATGGAGCGAGCCGGCGCGGCGGTGGCCCGCGCCGCCGCGGAGCTCGCGCCCCGGGGCCGCGTCGTCGCCTGCTGCGGCGCCGGGAACAACGGCGGCGACGGCTGGGTCGCGGCGCGGATCCTGTGGCAGGCGGGCCGCGACGTCGTCGCCTGCGCGCTGGTGCCGCGCGAGGCGCTCCGCGGCGACGCCTTGCGGGCGCGCGAGGCGGCGGAGCGCGCCGGGGTCCCCGTCCGGGCCCTGGCGCGGGCCGAGGAGGTCGAGGCCCAGGCGGGCGACGTGGTGGTGGACGCCGTCTTCGGCACCGGGCTCTCGCGGCCTCCGGAGGGGCTGGCCGCCGCCGTCATCGACCGCGTCGCGGCGCTGCGCCGCGACGGCGCGCGGGTGCTGTCCGTCGACGTCCCCTCGGGCCTCTCCGCCGATACCGGCCGGCCGCTCGGGACCTGCGTCCAGGCCGACCGGACGGTGACCTTCGGCTTCTGGAAGCGGGGCCTGGTCCTGTTCCCCGGCGCCGCCCTGGCAGGCGGGGTCTCGGTGGCCGACATCGGCATCCCGCCCGAGGCTGCGGCGCGCGTCCCCGTCGCCTGCGAGCTCCTCGACGAGGGGGAGGCGCGGGCGCTGGTCCCGCCCCGGCCGCCCGACGCGCACAAGGGCGACGCCGGCCGGCTGCTCGTCGTCGCCGGGTCGCCCGGCAAGAGCGGCGCCGCCCACCTCGCGCTCGCGGGGGCGCTCCGCGGCGGCGCCGGACTGGTCACCCTGGCGGCCCGCGAGGAGGTGCTGCCCCTGGCGCTGGCCGGGCGGCCCGAGGCGATGAGCCTGCCGCTCCCGGGCCACGGCCCGCTGGGCCGCGCCGACCTCGCGCCCCTCCTCGAGGCGGCGCGGGCCGCGGACGCGCTCGTCGTCGGCCCGGGCATCCCCAGGGGACCCGAGACCGCGGCGCTGCTCCGCGACCTGCTCGAGGGGGCGCGCCTCCCCGCGGTCCTCGACGCCGACGCCCTGAACGCGCTGGCGCCTCCCGGGCCCGGCCTGGCCGGGCTCCCGGCGCCGGCCGTGGCGACGCCCCACCCCGGCGAGATGGCCCGCCTCTGCGGGCTCCCGGTCGCCGAGGTGCAGGGCGACCGCATCGGCCTCGCCGCCGCCCGGGCGCGCGACTGGGGCTGCGCCGTGGTCCTGAAGGGCTCGCGCACCGTCGTGGCCGACCCCTGGGGGCCGCCGGCGGTGATCCCGGTGGGGAACGCCGGCATGGCCACCGGGGGGACGGGCGACGTCCTCGCCGGGCTCGCCGGGGCCCTCCTGGCGGCCGGCCTCGACGCGAGGGCCGCGGGGCGCGCCGCCGCCTGGGTCCACGGGCGGGCCGGCGACCTCGCCGCGGCGCGGTCCGGGCAGCGCGGCCTGCTCGCCTCGGACCTCGCCGAGGCCCTGGGCGCGGTCTGGCTCGCCTGGGGCCGGTAGTGGCGCGGCCGGGCGCCGCCCGCCTGGTGTCGCGCTCGGCGCGCGCCACCTTCGCGCTCGGCGCGAGGCTGGGGCGCGCCCTCGAGCCCGGCGACGTCGTCGCGCTGGTCGGCGAGCTCGGGACCGGGAAGACGCAGCTCCTGCGCGGCGCCTGCCGGGGCGCCGGCGTCCCCGACGCCGACGTCTCGAGCCCCAGCTTCGCCATCGTCGCCACCTACCGCGGGCGCTTCCCGGTGCACCACGCGGACCTCTACCGCATCGCCGGCGCCGACGAGCTCCACGCCACCGGCTTCCGCGACCTCCTGGGGGGAGAGGGGGCGCTGCTCGTGGAGTGGGCCGACCGCGTCCCCTCCGCCCTGCCCGAGGACCGGCTGGAGATCCGCCTGGAGCACCACCCGCGCTCGCCCGGGTGGCGGCGCATCTGGTTCGCGGGAACGGGCCCACGGCACCGGGAGCTCGCGGCGGCGCTCGCGCGACCCCCGCGGTCGAGGCTGCGGTCGGGGTCGCGCTGACCCGCGCGCCGCGTGCTCGCGGCCGCGATCCCCAGGCGCGAAGCCACGTTCGGGTACGCAGGTCCGGGTCGCGCTCGCCCGGTCGCCTGGCTTCCCCGAGGTCGCGGCGACCCGGGATGCCGCGCACCCGTCGTGAGGGCGAACGTCGTGCGCCGAAGCCCCTGACTTACCGCGGGTGCGCCCGCGTACCACGTGGCACGCGCGCTTGCAGTGGCCACCTTCCGTGAACGAGATCCCGAGCCCAGTCCAGGTCATCCTCCGCGCCGTGTGTGCAGTCGCCGCCGCGGCGCTCCTCCCCGGCCCGGCGCGGCCGCAGGAGGCGACGCCGCCGGAAGCGCCCCGGGCGCCCAGGCCGGGCGACCCCGTGTACACGGAGGAGGCGGTCAAGGGCCTGCTCTTCGGGGGGGTCGACCTCGGCGTCGAGATCCACGGCTTCGTCAACCTCGAGTACTTCGCCTTCCGGCGCGACCCGGCCCACCCCGACAACTCGTTCGACATCCACAACGTGTACCTGTCGACGAAGGCCCACCCGAGCCCGGCCGTGACCCTGTTCGCCGAGCTCGAGTACGAGCACGGGTCCGCCGTCAAGCTCGACCGGGCCTTCCTGGATTTCGAGATCGGGCGCGAGCTGACCCTGCGCGCGGGCCGGTTCTCGGCTCCCCTGAGCTACGAGCGCGTCCACTACGCCGCGCCGGTGCGGCTCATGACGAGCCGGCCCTTCTCCGCGGAAGTCGCCTTCCACGAGTGGGTCGACACCGGGGTCGAGGCCTTCGGCCGGATCGGCTGGGTCGGCTACAGCCTGGCCGTCCTCAACGGGCCCCGGGGCCTCACCGCGGCCGGCATCCCCGCCGTCGACGTCACCTCGAGCCACGGCAGCAAGACCGTCCTGGCGCGGCTCAACGCGTACGCGGCGCCGTTCCTCGAGGCCGGCGTCGCCGGCAGCGCGGGCGCCTACGACTCGCGCGGCCGCCGGTGGTTCTACCTGGCGGAGGTCGACGCCCGGATCCGCGCCGGCAGGCTCGACGTCTGGGCCGAGGCCGACTACCGGACCGGGGACGACGAGCCCTGCAGCGCCGCCACCCAGGTCGGATGCGAGCCCACCTTCGTCGGCGAGCGCGCCAGGAAGCTCGGCGCCTACGTCGTCGCGGGCTACGCGGCCGTCCAGGGCGCGCCGCTCGCGCACTACCTCAAGCCGGTCCTCCGCTTCGACGAGATCCGCGATCTCGCGGAGCGGAGCGGGAAGAGGCGCGCCACCGCCGGGCTCGACTGGTCCCCCCAGCCGCACGTGGTCTTGAAGTCCGAGCTCCAGTGGACCTTCCCGTTCGGTCAACCGGGCCGGCCGAGGATCGTCGGGTTCATGGCGTCGGCGGTGGCCGACTTCTGAGGGCGGGATGCGTCGACCGCACGTCCTCCTGGCGCTGGGGCTGGCGGCCGCGGCCCACCCGGCGCGCGCCGAGCCCTACCGGGACCAGCTCGGGGTACCCTCGTACCGGCTCCTGGCCTCGATGCTGGCGCAGTTTCGCGACCGGGCGCCGCTCGACCGCGCCAGCAAGGCGGTGGAGATCATCGCCCCCCTGGCGCGCGCCCTCGACCAGAAGCACGGCGCCGACGTGGAGCGAAGGCTGCGGCGCGCCATCCGGGCGGACGACCGCGACGGGGCCTTCGCCGCGACGGCGGCCCTGGTGCTGCTGGACGCCGAGGACCTGGTCGACGGGATCCGCCGCGACGACTACACCGGATGGGCGGACGCCCGGGTGCGCACCAAGAAGGCGTTCCTCGACTACGGCCTGGTCGCGGAGGACGTGCGCCGCCGGCTGGCCGACATGGACCGGCGGCTGGTCATGAGCTTCGGGCGCCTGGCGCTGGCCCTGCACGACTCGGACATGACGTCCCCGCCCGGGCCGATCGACGCCGCCCGCAGTGCGCTGGCCGCGGACCTGGCCGCGACCCGCTCCGCGCTCGACGGGGCGCGGACCCGCTCCGGATCCGGCGAGGGCGGCGGATGAGCGGAGGGCGGCCATCCGCGGCGGAGCAGCCGCACTCCGGGCTCCACCTCGTCCTCCACCCGCTGACCGCATGGCGGGCCGCGGCCGCGGGCGGCGTGGACGGTCCGGCCCCGATCCTCGTGGGCAACGCCCTCATCGGCCTGGTCCTCGCGGCCGCCTCCGGGGGGGTGCTGCTCTCGAAGATGCGCCCCCCGCTGGAGGACGAGCTCCTGAAGCGAAGCGCCGCGGTCTGCCGCGCCGCGGCCGCCGAGCTGCAGTACGCGGTGATGGTCGCCGACCGGGGGATGGCCGGGCGCGGCCTGGAGCGCCTGGCGCGCGAGCCGGCGGTCCGCGTCGCCGGGGCCTGGCTGGTGGAGGCCGAGAGCGGGCTCCTCGCCAGCTGGCGGCGCGAGGTCGAGGCGGGGCCGCCCGCGCACTGGTGGTTCGCCGCGCAGGGGAGGACGACCCGGCGCATGCTCGAGGCCGACGGCCACCCCTACGCGCTGGTGGGCTGCCCGGTGGAGGCGATGAAGGACGCGGGGAGTGCGCCCGCGGCCCTCCTCCGCCCCGGCGGCGGCGCGGGGGACGCCGGCCTCCTGTGGCTGCTGGTCGACGCCGGGGAGGTCTCCGGCACCGTTCGCCGGGGCTTCCTCGGGGCCCTGGGCATCGTCTCCCTGGCGATCTTCCTGGCGGTGGGGCTGCAGCTCGCCATCGCCCTATTCGTGATCGCCCGCCTGAGCGAGAGCATGCGCCAGCTCCGCGAGACCCGGGGCCGCCTGGTCAAGGCCGACAAGCTCGCCGCGCTCGGGACGCTGTCCGCCGGCGTCGCCCACGAGATCAACAACCCGCTGAGCTACGTGGTCGCGAACCTGGAATACCTGGCGCGGGGCCTCGGGGGACCGAAGCCGCCCGGCCCGGACGAGGTCGTCGACTTCCGGGAGGCGCTGGCCGAGGCGCGGCAGGGGGCGGAGCGGGTCCGGGTCATCGTCCGCGACCTCAAGGCCCTGGCCCGGGGAGACGAGGACAAGGTGGCGCCCCTGGACGTGCGACGGGTGGCGGAGTCGTCCATCAACATCGCCATGAACGAGATCAAGCACCGGGCCCGGCTGGTGCGCGACTTCGACGAGGTGGCGCCGGTCGACGCCAACGACGTGCGGCTCGGGCAGGTGTTCCTCAACCTGCTCCTGAACGCGGTCCACGCCATTCCCGAGGGCAGGATCGACGCCAACCAGATCCGCGTCGCGACGCGCCCGTGGCCCGACGGCCGCGTGGCCGTCGAGGTCCGCGACACCGGCGCGGGGATCGCCGCCGAGAACCTCCCCAGGCTCTTCGACCCGTTCTTCACCACCAAGCCCGTCGGGCAGGGAACGGGCCTGGGGCTCTGGGTGTGCCACGGGATCGTCACCTCCCTGGGCGGGGAGATCTTCGTCGAGAGCGAGGTCGGCAAGGGCACGGCGGTCCGCGTCCTGCTGCCGCCGTCCAAGGGCGCGAGCGCGACGGACGCCTCTCCGTCGCCGGCGGAGGAGAGCCGCGGCCGGATCCTGGTCGTGGACGACGAGATCCTGGTCGGCCGCTCGATCGAGCGCCTGCTGGGGCTGCAGCACGACGTGGTGGCGGTCGCGCGGGCCAGCGAGGCGCTCCGGCGCATCGACGAGGGCGAGCGGTTCGACGCGATCCTGTGCGACGTGATGATCCCGGAGATGACCGGGATCGAGCTGCTCGAGGAGCTGCGCCGCAGGCACCCCGAGCTGGCGGAGCGCGTGGTGTTCATCACCGGGAGCGCCTTCACCCCGGGGACGGCCGAGCGCCTCCAGCGCATCCCCAACGTGCGCCTGGACAAGCCCTTCGACCGGGCGAGGCTCCAGGCGGCGCTCGGCGCCATCCTGCGACGTCGGGTCGAGCCCCCGCCGCTGGATCAGGCGGCAGACCGGCCCCGCCTGGTCGCGGCCGGCTGAAGGAGGCACCTCGGCCGTCGTCTGGATCAGAGCGCCGCCCGGTAGGGCTCGAGCAGGGGCCCGAGGTCATGGCGCTCGAGGTCGTGGACCGTGAAGACGGCGCTCCGCCCGCGGACCTCGAGCACCGCGGCGCTGCGCGGGAGGTGGAAGCGCCTCGGGCCGGCGCTTCCCGGGTTCAGGTAGAGGACCCCCTCGCCGACCTCGACCCCGGCGCGGTGCGAGTGGCCGAAGACCACGACGTCCGGCCGCTCGCGCGCGAAGGCGGCGCGGGCGTGGGCCGAGAGGCGCCCCGGGGCCCAGAGCTCGTGCACCACGAGCGCCGAGAGCCTGCCGAGCCCCTCCCGGAGGGTGAGGGGCAGCGACTCCCCGAAGGGCCCGAGGTCGTTGTTGCCGCGCGCCGCGCGAACCGGGGCGATGGCGGCGAGCGCCTCCAGGACCGCCGGTCCGGTGACGTCGCCGGCGTGGAGGATGAGCGCGCACCCCCGGAACAGGCGCTCGAGCCGGGGATCGGCGAGCCCGTGGGTGTCGGCGACGAGCCCGACGCGCATGACCGATTCCTGCCGCCGGAGCGGGCCGGCGTCAACCCGCAGGTGCCCCTCCTCCCGGATCCCGCCGATGTTTCCCGGTGGCGCCCGGTCGTCTACACTTCCGGCCGCATGCGCCTCGCACCGCTGCTCCTCGCCGCCTCCCTCGCGGCCGCGTGCAGCCCACCGCGGCCCTCGCCGGAGTACCAGGAGGCCCGGCAGCTCTTCCACGAGCTCCTGTCGGCGCACCCGGCCGACGCATGGGAACGGCCGGAGATGGCGTCCGTGCTCGACCTCCTCGAGAGCGTGCCGCCCCGGAGCGCCGACGCGGCCGCGGCCGCCGAGCTCCGCCAGCGGATCCTCGACGAGGGCCAGGCGCTCGCGGAGGAGCGGGCGCGCCGCCGGCGGCTGGTGGAGGGTGCC
>DATBLK010000105.1:0-3132 GCA_036555405.1 Anaeromyxobacteraceae bacterium | reverse complement strand
GGATCGGCGAGCCGGCCCGATCACCCGCGGCCGCCGCCGATTCGCTCCATCGCCCTCACCGCCTCCTCCAGCTCCCCGACCACCCGCTCGACCTTCCCCGTCGCCCGCAGCGCGTCGGCGATCGCCCGGTAGTACCAGACGGTGTCGGCGCCGCCGGCGAAGCGGTCGAGCGTCCTCGCGCCGTCGCTCCGCAGGTCGGCGACGATGGCCCGCGCGTTGTCGAGCTTGTCGCAGGCGGTGACGAGCAGCGCGTCGGCCGCCTCGGCGGCGACGCCGGCGATGAAGGCCTCCTTGCGCGGCCGCCAGGCGGGCTTCGGGTCCTCGAAGGTGTCGGTGCAGGCGTCGACGATCCGCGCCACCCGGTCGCCGAACGCCTTGCGGATGCGCTCCAGCGTCGGCCGCCCGCCGGCGTCCTCGGCGGCGTCGTGAAGGAGCCCGGCGATGGCCTGCTCCTCGTCGCCGCCGAACTGGAGCACCAGCGCCGAGGTCGAGAGGAGGTGCGTGGCGTAGGGGACGCGGGTCCCCTTGCGCACCTGGCCGTGGTGGAGCGTCAGCGCCAGGTCGAGCGCCTCGCGGTAGATCGCCCCGAGCTCGACTCGTCTCATTTCCGCGCGGGATGCTACTGCTCTCCGCGGGCGGCGTCGCCGGGCCCTCCCGGGTCCCTCTGCGCACGTCCCCCGGGCCAGGGAGGAGCGCGCCCGCGATTTCCAGGGGAGGGTATCCTGAGGCGATGCTCGCCGACCCAGGCGCCCTCGCCGCCGCCCTCGAGGCCCGCCTCCGGGAGCTGGGAAGCAAGGAGCGCGCCGTCCAGGAGCGGCGCTACCTCAAGTCGAGCCTGGCGCACCTGGGCGTCGCCGTGCCCGCCATCCGGCGCACCGCGCTCGACCTGCGCCGCGCCCACCCCGGGCTTCGCCGCTCCGAGCTGCGGGCCCTGGTGGCGGCGCTCTGGGGCCGGGGCATCCACGAGTGCCGCATGGCCGCGGTGGAGCTCCTCGACGCCTACGCCGACCGGCTGCGGGCGAGCGACGCCGCGCTGCTGGAGCGGCTCCTGCGCGAGTCCGGCACCTGGGCGCTCGTCGACAACATCGCGGCGCCGGTGATGGGTCCGCTCGTGGAGCGCTTCCCGACGCTGGGCCGGCGGCTCGACCGCTGGGCCCGGGACCTGGACTTCTGGATCCGCCGCTCCGCGCTCCTCGCGCTGCTCATCCCCCTGCGCGAGGGGCGCGGCGACTTCGACCGCTTCGGCCGCCACGCCGACGCCATGCTCGACGACCGCGAGTTCTTCGTCCGCAAGGCCATCGGCTGGGTGCTCCGGGACACCTCGCGCCGCCGCCCCGGGATCGTCGCCGCCTGGCTCCTGCCCCGGGCGGCGCGGGCGGCGCCGCTCACCGTCCGGGAAGCGGTCCGCCACCTGCCGCCCCGGAGCCGGGCCCGGATCCTGGCCGCGGCCCGGGCCGGGAAACCGCGGCCCGCGGCCTCGGGCGGCCGCCGGCAAGAGCCTGTCCGGCGGCGGTGATCCCGTGAACGCCTGGCCCGCGCCCGAAACGGCCGGACCGGCTCGGCTCCGGCTCCCCGAGCGGCGGATCAGAGTCTCCGAACGAGCATGCGGAGGCCGCCCGCGGGAAGCGGCGTGAGGCCGGCCGGCCTCGGGGCGAGGTCCTGGGCCGGCAGCTCGAAGGCGTGCTCCCGCAGCAGGCCCGTCGCCAGCGACCGGAGCACGAGATCGGCGAGCGCCTCCCCGGCGCAGCGGTGCCCATCGGCCGGCCCGCCGCCGTGCGGCAGGTAGGTCGCCGGCTGTCGCGCCAGCTCTCCGCGAGCCGGCGCGAAGCGGTCCGGATCGAAGCGGTCCGGATCCCGGAAGGTCTCCCCCATCCGCTGGGAGGCGGGCAGCGCGGCCACCGCCTTCCAGCCCCTGGGGATCCGGTACCCGCCGAACTCGCAGTCCTGCCGGACCCGGGCGAAGAAGGTCGACGGCACCGTCGGGTAGAACCGGCGCACCTCGCGGGTCACCTGGTCGACGTAGCCGCCCTCGCCGGCGCGGGCGGCGGTGCGGACGCGGTCCATCACCTCCGGGTGGCCGGCCAGGGCAACGAGCAGGTTGCAGGCGGCGGCCCGGACCGGCGCGTAGGCCGCGGCGTAGAAGTGGAGGCATTCGGTCTTCACCTCGTCGCGGGTGAAGCCCTCGCCCCCCTCGTCCCGCGCCTCGAGCAGGCGCGCCAGCACGTGGCGGCCGGAACCCGGCCGGTAGGCGTCCACGGCGCGACCGACGAACGCGCGCAGCTCGTCCCGGGCCCGCATCGCCCGGCTCCAGGTCGTCCCCGGGAGGGATACGGGGAGCGCAAGCAGGCCGCGGACGAAGGTATCGAAGAGCGCCGCCCGGCGCGGGTCGTTCGCGTCGGGGTCCGCGCCGCCGAAGAGGCTGTTGGCGACGGCGAAGCACAGGGCGCCCAGCGCCTCGACGCCGCGGATCTCGGCCGCCGACGCCCAGCGGGCCACGTGGCGCGCCACCACGCGGTCCACGGTCTCGCGGTAACCGTCGAGAGCGCCGGGGGAGAAGGCCTGGGCCATGAGGCGCCGCGTCCGCCGGTGGGCGGCGTCGTCCTTGAAGACCACCGCCAGCTCGCCGAAGAGCTCCTTGAAGTGCGGCGGCGAGCCGCCCCGCCGCTGGAAGTACCGTTCGTCGTAGAGCAGGGCGGTGGCCTGGGGGCCGACGAGGCAGATCACCGGGTCGCCGAGGATCCGGGTCTTGAAGATCGCCCCGTGGATCCGGGAGCGGCGCTCGAAGAACGAGACGGGATCCCGCAGGAACGGCAGCGTCTCCCCCAGGAAGGGAAGGCCCAGGTTTCCGGGCGGAAGCGGCTTCTCCGAGGCGCGGGCGGTGCTGGGATCGGTGGCGGCGCGGGCGGTCGACATGGCGGCATCTCTAGCGCCCGACATGCCGCCCCGCGCGCCCGCGAGACGCGCACCCTCGATCAGGGCACTCTCCTGATGGGGCCAGCGGCCGGAGGGGGCGCGAAGGAGGCGGCGGCGCGCTAGATCCCGCGCACCCACCACCGCGAGGCTCCGATGAAGCTCGAAGTCAACGGGACCGTGCGCGAGCTCGACGCGCCGGGGGAGATGCCGCTCCTCTGG
>DATBLK010000101.1:0-5576 GCA_036555405.1 Anaeromyxobacteraceae bacterium | reverse complement strand
GTCGCGGTACATCTCGCGCGCCATGTGCGGATCGAGGAAGTCGAGGAGGAAGGCGAGGCCGCCGGCGACCGACCAGCCGTTCGTGGCGCCCGAGCCCTCCGGCCCACCCACCTCCGATGCGGTGCCGCCGCCCCCGTTCGTCACCCACCAGTGCCAGCGCTCCAGCGCCAGGCGGCCGTAGGGCACGAAGGGGAAGGCGTCGGCGAAGGCGTCCAGGCGGTAGGTGAGCGAGAGCTGGACCGGGAGGACCCGGAGCGCGGTGGAGTCGCCCGAGGGCCCGCCGCTCTGGAGGAGCCCCTTGCCGGACTTGCTCCACCACCCGACGCCGACGCCGAGGTCGAGCGACCCCCAGGACGAGAACAGCGAGCGCGAGACCCGAGCGCTCCACAGCAGCGGCCGCCCGCCGCCGAAGATGTCGGCGTAGGGCGACGCCGCGCCCTGGAACTCGGAGTCGATGTCGGGCCGGTAGCCCGAGGCCTGGAGGTCGAAGGCGCCCCAGCGCGGCGACTCGGCGAGCGCCGGCGCCGCGAGCGCCAGGATGGCGACGGCGGCGGCGGCCTTCGCCGCCAGCGCGGTCCCCGGGCCGGCCGCAGGGCGAGGGACCATCACCGCCTCCTCCTCGCCAGCGCCAGGAGCGCGAGGAGCGCCGGAGCGCCGGCGGCGCCGCCGGCGCAGCCCCCCGGCTCGCGGCCGCCCGCGGCCCGGTAGAGGCGCCAGAAGTCGTCCACCGACTCGGGCACGCCCGGGACCGCCTCCGACTCCGCGGACGGGTTCTCGCTGTCCGAGAAGGCCACGACCACCACGTTGTAGACCTCGCCGTTCACCAGGCCGTCGATGCGGCAAGAGGTGCTGCCGCCCCCGGTCACCGTGCAGCTCTCCGCGGCGCCCGCCCCGGAAGTGGCGGTCGCGGTGAAGGAGGACGCCGCGGCCGCCCCGCCCGCCCCCGCCGCCCAGCTCACGTTGAGCGCGGAGTCTCCCGGGCTGACGGAGACGTCGATCGGCGCCGCCGGGACGTCGTGGTCCACCTTGAGCACCGCCGACGCCTTCACGTCCTGCACGGTGCTCTGGCCCGCGTCGTAGACGGTGACGCAGAGGTTCACGTTGGAGGTGGCGGTGCAACCCCCCAGGCCGAGCGGGAGGAGGATCTCCACGTAGATGTCGATGGCGCCCGAGAGGGGCCAGCTCCCGGTCTGGGAGCCGTTCGTCGCCTGGAAGCCGTTCGTCAGATCCACGATGCCGGTCGCGGGCGTCGTGCTGGGCGTCGGGCAGGCCTGCGTCGTCGCGTAGACCTTGTAGAACGTGGTCGCGACCGGAACCGCGGTCAGCGTCCAGGCGAGCGCCAGGGTGTCGGCGTCCAGGGTGGCGCCGGTCCGGTCGTTGTACCCCAAGCACTCGGCGATGTTGACGACCCGGTCGTTCACCCCGCCGTTGGCGGTGTCGCTCGACTCGGTGATGTTGATCGAGCCCGCGGTCTGCGCGGCGGCGAGGGCGGGCGCGAGGCAGAGGAGGAGCGCGGCGCGCGTTCGCATGGCGGGCGAATTCTGCAACGGGGGGGCCAGGGGGGCAAGGACGCAAGCTCGCGGCCCGGCGGGGGTTCCGATGGCGCTCGGGGCCGGCGCGCGGCCCGGGTCTTGCCATTCTGGCAGCCGCGCCGGCCGCGAACCCGGTGGCCTGCCAAAATGTCACTCGCGCCGCAGGTGCCGGCCGGCGAGCAGCATCGCGATCTGGACGAGGTTCGTGGCGCCGCCCTTGCGCAGGTTGTCCACCGAGAGGACGAGCTCGAGCCCGTTCTCCCGCGAGGCGTCCCCGCGAACCCGGCCCACGAGCACCGCGTCGTCGTTCACGCCCAGCATGGGCATGGGGTAGACGCCCTTTGCCGGGGCGTCGAGGAGCTTCAGCCCCTCGGCGCGGCGCAGCAGCTCGCGCGCCTCCACCGCCCCCAGGCGGCTGCCCGTCTCCACCGCCACCGCGGCCACGTGGCCGTAGAAGAGCGGGGCCTGGATCACCGTGACCGCCACCGGCAGGTCCGGGGCGCCGAGGACGCGGCGCACCGCGCCGGCGAGCCGCGCCTCCTCCTCGCTGCCCCCGCCCGGCAGGACCGCCCCGGCGCAGGGGAGGAGGTTGAAGGCGATGCGGTGGGGCAGGGCCGACGGCGGCGGCGGCTCTCGCCCGTTCATCAGCGCCTTGGCCTCGACCTCGAGCTGGTCGATGGCGGGGCGGCCGGCCCCGGACACCGCCTCCACGCCGACGACGGAGACGCGGGTCAGGCCGGCGGCGGCGCGGAGCGGCTCGAGGACCAGCGGCAGCGCCGCGCCCAGCCCGCAGGGGCTCGCGGCCAGGCCGCGCGGCAGCAGGTCGGCGGCGTCCGCGTTCACCTCCGGCACGACCAGCGGCACCTCCGGGTCGTCGCGGAAGGCCGCGGAGGCGTCGACGGCCAGGCACCCCTCGGCGCGCGCCTGCGGCGCCAGGGCGCGCGCCGTCTCGGCGGGCACGGCCAGGATGGCGAGGTCGCAGCCGCGGAAGCAGCCCTCGGCGGCCACCTCGACCTCGAGGTCCTCTCCGCCGTAGGGGATGGCGGCGCCGGCGGAGCGCGCCGAGGCCAGGAGGCGGAGCGCGCCGGCCGGGAGGGCGTGGTCCGCGAGGGCGTCGACGACTGCGCGCCCGAGCGCGCCGGTGGCCCCCGCGACGGCGATGCGGAGCGGCCGCGCCATCGCCCGCTACTTCGCCGCGATGAGGCCTTCGCGCGTGAGGAGCTCCGCGGTGAGCACCGCGCCGCCGGCGGCGCCGCGGACGGTGTTGTGCGAGAGGGCCACGAAGCGCCAGTCGAAGACGGCGTCGGGGCGCAGGCGGCCGATGGTGACCGCCTGGCCGTTCCCGGCGTCGCGGTCGAGCCGCGTCTGGGGCCGGGCCTCGTCCTCGAGGTAGACGAGGAACGGCCGGGGCGCGCTCGGGAGGCCGAGCTTCTGCGGCTTGCCCTCGAAGGCGCGCCAGCGGGCCAGGATCTCGTCGCGCAGCGGCCTGCGTTCGAACTGCACGAAGACCGCGGCCAGGTGGCCGTCGCTCACCGGCACGCGGATGCACTGCGCGCTGATGACCGGCTCCCGGGCGGGGACGATCTTCCCGTCGCGGAGCGTGCCCCAGATCTTCATGGGCTCCTTCTCGCTCTTCTCCTCCTCGCCCTTGATGAAGGGGATGACGTTGTCCGCCATCTCCGGCCAGGACTCGAGGGTCTTCCCGGCGCCGCTGAGGGCCTGGTAGGTGCAGACCGCGACCTTCCGGGGCTTGAAGTCCATGAGCGGGTGGAGGGCCGGCACGTAGCTCTGCAGCGAGCAGTTTGGCTTCACGGCCACGAACCCGCGCCGCGTCCCGAGCCGCCGCCGCTGCGCCTCGACCACCGCCGCGTGCTCCGGGTTCACCTCGGGGATCATCATGGGGACGTCGGGCGTGCCGCGGTGGGCGGAGTTGTTCGAGACCACCGGCGTCTCGGCCCGGGCGTAGTCCTCCTCGAGCCTGGCGGTCTCGTCCTTCGCCATGTCGACGGCGCAGAAGACGAAGTCCACCTGGGCGGCGATGGCGGCCACGTCGGAGGCGTTCTGGACGACGAGCCTGGCCGTGGTCGCCGGCGGCGGCGCCTTCAGGGACCAGCGGCCCGAGACCGCGTCGGCGTAGGGCCGGCCCGCCGAGCTGGCGCTGGCCGCGACCAGCGCGACCTCGTACCAGGGGTGATCGGCGAGCAGGGCCACGAAGCGCTGCCCCACCATGCCCGTCGCCCCGAGGACGGCGACCTTGAGCTTCTTCTGGGTCATCAGGCTCTCCCCGAAAAGGCGGGGGAGGATATCACGAATGGGGCGTGCCCTTCACCGCGGCCGAAGCCGCGGTCGTTCCCGCGATCCGTGCGCCGGGGTCCGGCTCCGGGCCGGCGCTAGAGAAGATCTGCCAGCGCCGCATCGACCTGCGTGAACCGGAAGGCGTACCCGAGGTCGAGCGCCTTCCTCGGCACGACGCGGAGGCTCGCGGTGACGGCCTCCGCCATCTCGCCGACGGCGAGGCGCACGGCGAAGGCCGGCGCGGGGAGGCGGCTGGGGCGGCGCAGGGCGCGGCCCAGGGCCCGGGCCAGCTCGCGGTTGCGGACCGGCTCCGGCGCCGCGGCGTTGAGCGGCCCGGCGACCCGCTCGTCGCCGAGCGCCCAGCAGGCGAGCCCCACCGCGTCGACGACGTGGATCCACGGCTGCCAGAAGGCGCCGTCGCCGATGGGGCCGCCGGCGAAGAGGCGGAAGGGCAGGACCAGGCGCGGAAGCGCACCTCCCTCGCGAGCCAGCGCGACGCCGGTGCGCAGGAGGACGACGCGGGCCCGGCCCGCGGCCCGCCCTGCCTCGGCCTCCCATTCCTGCGCCAGGTCGGGAAGGAAGCCCGCGCCCGGCGCCGACGACTCGGTGAGGAGCTCGTCGCCGCGGTCGCCGTAGTAGCCGACCGCGCTCGCCGAGACGAGGACCCGCGGGCCGCCGGCGGCCACCGCCGCGGCCACGTTCCGGGTGGCGAGGAGGCGGCTCTCGCGGATGCGGCGCTTGCGGTCCGCCGTCCAGCGGCCCGCGGCGAGGGGCTCGCCGGCCAGGCTCACGCAGGCGTCGCAGCCGGCGAGCGCCTCCTGCCAGGCGCCGGGGCCGGTCGGGTCGCCCTGGACCGCCTCGACGCCTTCCGGCAGGTCCGGGCGCCGGGCGCGGGAGAGCGCGACCACGGCGTGGCCCTGGCGGCGGAGCGCGGCGCAGAGGGGCCGGCCGAGGAGACCGGTCGCGCCGGTGACGAAGACGCGCACCGGCTCGCCTACTCGAGGATCCCGGCGGCGAGGTCGGCGCCGGGCAGGTGGCGCAGGGCGAAGACGAGGAGCACGAGCGCCGCCGCGAGCCCGGCGTAGGCGAGGCCCCAGCGCACCATCTCGGCGCCGCGCAGCGGCTCGGCCCGGGCGGCGCGCCGGGCGCGGTCGAGCCCGCGCAGCAGCGCGAGCTCGGCGGGTCCGCCCGGCGGCGGACCCAGGGCGGCGTGGAGCGCGAGCCAGTGGGGCGGCCCGAAGCGGGCCGGCTCGGGCAGCAGCCGCAGCGCCCTCGCCCCCACCCGGGCCTGCGCCTCGGAGAAGAGCTCGACGGCGCCGAGCGCGGCGACGAGCCAGATCAGCGAGAAGCCCAGCGCCGTCCCCAGCGCCACCGCGCCCACCAGGCCGGCCACCGAGACCGCCAGCCCGAGCGTGGAGGAGTAGGAGAAGGCGAAGGCCTGCATCACCCGGCCGCCGTCGAGCGGCGCGATGGGCAGCAGGTTGAAGAGGTTGATGATGGCCCACCAGGAGGCGACCGCCGCCCACTGCGGGTCGCCGCCCGCCGCGTAGGCCGCGGCCGGGAGGAGCGCCAGGGCCGATCCCCAGAGCGGCCCGTTCAGCGCCACGTAGGCCTGCTGTCGCCGCGAGGTGAACTCGTCCTCGGTCACCGCCAGCGCGCCCAGGAAGGGGATGAAGTACATCCCCCGCACCCGCATCCCGGTGCGGCGCATGGCGTGGACGTGGCCGTACTCGTGGACGAAGAGCTGGA
>DATBLK010000063.1:0-17519 GCA_036555405.1 Anaeromyxobacteraceae bacterium | reverse complement strand
CATCGAGCCGTGGCCCGCCGAGAGGACGAAGCGGTCGCGGCCCAGCCGGTTGTGGCCGGCGAAGCTGGCGGCCTCGGCCGAGACCCCCTCCATCATGCAGCCGTCGCCGGCGAGGGCGTAGACCTGCGCGTCCTCGAGGGGGTTCCCGGGGCCGAGGCGGGCGGACAGCATCGCCTGGCCCAGCGCCATGCCGACGGCGTTGCCGAAGCCCTGCCCGAGCGGGCCACTCGTCACCTCGACGCCGGGCGTGTGGCCGAACTCGGGGTGGCCCGGGGTCCGCGAGCCGAGCTGGCGGAACCGCTTGAGCTCCTCCATCGGCATGTCGAAGCCGGCGAGGTGCAGCAGCGCGTAGAGCAGCATCGAGCCGTGGCCCGCCGAGAGGACGAAGCGGTCGCGGCCCAGCCAGCGAGGGTCGGACGGGTCGAAGCGCAGGTGGCGCGTCCAGAGGACGAAGGCCATGTCGGCCGCGCCCATGGGCATGCCCGGGTGTCCGCTGTTCGCCTGCTGGACCGCGTCGGCGGCGAGGAAACGGATGGTGTCGACGCAGCGCTCGGCGAGCTCGCGACTCGGCTGGGGCAAGGGGCCTCCCGGATGGGAATTCGCGAACCTTCCCCCACCGGCGATGGGAGATCAAGCGCCCGCGGGGCCCGGGGTCTACTTCCGCCGCGCTGCGGCCTTGCCGGTCGCGACCCGCTGATAGTACTCGCTCGTCCGCTCGCGCCGGACCACGCGCCCCAGCGCCTTCTCCAGCCCGGTGGTCTCGGCGAGGCACTCCGGCCCCTTGAGTCCCCGGGTCTCGAGGCGGACCGTTCCGTCGGCGCCGATGACCACCTCGATCTCGAGCTTCTCGGCCACGGCTCACCTCCAGCGCTGCAGGACGAGCTTCAGGGAGCCGTCGCGGCGCTTCTCTTCCCTGGCCACCTGGTAGCCCTTGGATTTCAGGTCCTGGAGCACGCGGGAGTAGGCCCAGCGCTGGGCGACGCGGCCGGCCAGGGCCCGGCCCGGCCCGGCCTCGCAGTCCTGGGGCACGAAGACCGCCCGCTGCGTCCTGGCGTCGACCTTCACGCCCACCTCGACCTTCCCGTCGGAGAGGACGTAGTCCACCGCCTGCGTCTTCCCGTCGGCGGTCTGGAGCTTCCGCTGCTCGCGCCACTCGACGCCGGCCTCCACCGCGGCCTTGAGGAGCTCGGCGACCCCCTCCACCACGAGGACGATCTCGGCGCCCTGGGACATCGGTCACCACCACGGGCCGCGGCGCCAGGTGCGCCGAGGCGTGAACAGCGAGAGGACGACGGAGACGACCAGGACCAGGACCAGGGGGTTCCGGGCGAGGAGGAGGACCCCCACCACCGCCGCCAGGACGGCGCCGATGGCGACCACGCGCCACAGCGGGTTGCGGATGAGGCGGAGGAGGCGGATGCCCCAGGGGGTGGGGTCGAAGCCCGGCGGGGGCGCCCCCCAGGGTCCGCCCCGTCGGCTCCGCGGCCAGCCCTGGCCCCCCAGCCCGTCGCGCTCGAGGCGGTCGCGCTCCTGATCCCCGACCTCGCGCGCCATCTCCTCGGCAGCCTGTCGCCGGACCTTCGCCGCCTCGGCTTCCTCCTTCTCCGCCTCGGCGCGCCGCTCGGCGTTGGCGGCGTCGATCTCGTCGCGCTCGCGGCGGTGCTCGGCCCAGAGCCGCTCGTTGTAGGCCCGCTGCTCGGGCGTGCGCAGGTCCTCGCCGCAGGTGGTGCAGGTCGCCGCGTAGCGGGAGCTGTCGGTCTGGCAGCGCTGGCAGCGGGTGAAGGGCTGCTCGTCGCCGGAGGCGTCCGCCACCTCCGGCAGCCGCGGCCGGGGCGGCTCGAAGCGCCGGCGCACCTCCCCGGGCACGGCGGGGCCGCCGGCCGGCCCGCCGTGGGCCTCGACGCCCTGGATGCGCTCCCCGGCGCTGGGCCGCTCGTCGCCGTCGGGGCCGTCCCGGCGCGGGCGCTCCAGGTGCTCGAAGCGGCGCAGCCGGTCGCTCAAGCCGGGCCTCCGCCGAAACGGGCGGCGATGGGCTTGGGGACTTCCTCGGGCTCCTGCGCCGAGGCGGGGCGGGTGCGGGTGCGCGCCCAGTCGCGCAGGCGCGCGATCTCCTCGCGCATGGTTGCCGCGAGCGGGACCGACTCGCGCACCGCGCGCTCGACGTGGCGCCCCTGGACCTCGTTCGGCTCGGCGAAGGCGTCGTAGAGCGCCGAGATCACCGCCTGCTCGATCTCCGCGCCGCTGAAGCCCTCGGCGAGCTGCGCCAGCCGCCCGGGGTCGAACGCCTCGGGCTGGCGGCCGCGCCGGGCCAGGTGGATCTCGAAGATCTCCTTGCGCTCGGCGGTCGCCGGGAGGTCGATGAAGAAGATCTCGTCGAAGCGCCCCTTGCGGAGCAGCTCGGGCGGCAGGAGCTCGATCCGGTTGGCGGTGGCGACCACGAAGACCGGGGCGGTCTTCTCCTGCAGCCAGGTGAGGAGCGCCCCGAAGACGCGGGCGGTGACGCCGCCGTCCGACTGCCCGCTCGAGGCCACGCCCGAGAGCGCCTTCTCGATCTCGTCCACCCACAGCACCGCCGGCGCCACGCTCTCGGCGACGCGGATGGCGCGCCTCAGGTTCTCCTCCGACGAGCCGACCAGGCCGGAGAAGATCCGGCCCATGTCGAGCCGGAGCAGGGGGAGCCGCCAGGTGGCGGCGATGGCCTTGGCGGTGAGGCTCTTCCCGCATCCCTGCACGCCGAGGAGGAGGAGCCCCTTGGGCTCGGGGAGGCCGAACTTGCGCGCCGCCTCGCCGAAGGCCGCGCCGCGCCGCTCCAGCCAGGTCTTCAGGCTCCCCAGCCCGCCGACGTTCGCGAGCCGTTCCTCCGTGGGGTAGTACTCGAGGAGGCCGCTCTTGCGGATGACCTGGCGCTTCTCGTCGAGGACCAGCCCGATGTCCGCCTTGTCGAGCCTGCCGTTGGCGGCGATGGCCTTGGCGAAGGCGTTCTCGGCCTCGGCGAGCGTCAGCCCCTGGGCCGCCTTCACCAGCTGCTCCGCGTCCTCGCGGGTGAGGTTCACCTGGGCGCGGTTCCCCTTGCGCACCACGGTGGCGATCTCGCGGAGGAGGTCCATGAGCTCCCGCGCCGAGGGAAGCGGCACGTCGAGCACCGAGATCTCCTTCTCCAGCTCGGGCGGGATGGAGAGCGTCGGCGAGAGGAGGATGCAGGTGGTGTAGGTGGCCTTCAGGGAGTGGGCGAGCTCGCGCAGGGCCCGCACCACCGCGGGGTCGGAGAGGAAGGGGTGGAAGTCCTTGAACACCACCAGCGAGGGCTCGGTCATCTTCTCCACCGCCTGGAGCGCCTCCACCGGGTCCCTGGGTCCCTCGGGGCCCGGGCCCCGGGCGCTCTCGACGCGCCGGAGCCCCTGCGTCACCGTCCAGGAGAGGAGCTCCTTCCCGTGGGCGCGAGCCAGCTCGGCGAGGACCGCGTCGAGGCGCTGCTCCTCCCAGGAGAGGAGGTAGAGGAGCGGGTAGCGGGCGCGGACCAGGACGTCGAGATCGCGGGCGAAGGCCGGCGCGGGCGCCACGGCCTGGGCGGGCGAGGCCTGGGGAGGTGCAGCCTGGGCCGGCGCGCCGGAGGCCGGCGCGGCGGCGGTCGGGGAGGGCGGGCCGGCCTCGGCCATCCCGACGAGCATAGCGGGTTCGACCGCGGAGTCCGAGTCCGGGACCGCGCCCGGGCTTCCGGTCGTCAGGCGACCTTCGGCGGACGGCGCAGCCAGGCGAGCCGGGGGCTGCCGGCGAGGAGGTCGACGGCCGCCACCGCGCCGGGCTTCAGCTCCTCCTCCCGGCCGGCGGCGATGGCCACGGCCTCCGCCAGCTCGGGGTTGTGCCCCACCAGCGCGGCGCCGGCGCCGGCCCGGGCGGCGAGCTCGAGGATCTCGCGCCCGCCGGAGGTGCCGCTCGCGAGCGCCGGGTGCTCCTCCACCGCGCAGCCGGCGGCGCGCGCCAGCAGCTCGGCGGTCTCGCGGGCGCGCGCGACCGGGCTCGTCAGCACCCGGGTCACGGCCAGCTCCGCGCCGAGCTCGCGGAGCAGCGCCGAGAAGCGCTCCCGGCCCTCGGCCGTGAGCCGGCGGCGGGCGTCGCCGCCCGGGTTCTCCTTCTCCGCCTTGGCGTGGCGGACGAGGTAGACGCGGGGGTCGGTCACCTAGGCTCCTCCTGGCAGGCGGCCGGAGCGCTCGGAGAGGGCGCGGAGTCGCCCCGCGGTCGGAAGGTCGAGGGCGAGGCGGGCGGCGTCGGCCGCCATCCGGTAGCTCCAGTTCACCTCGTTGACGGTGCCGGGGACGTTCACGCGCTCCCGACCGCCGAAGGCGTCCGGGAAGGGAAGGAGCGCGAGGTCGGAGCCCGACCGGTAGACGAGGTCCAGGATCTCGTCGCGGACGCCGTCGTCGAAGCGGTCGGGGGCGCGCTGGCGCAGGCGCGACAGGCCCGGGATCTCGAGGAGGGCGTGGCGCTCGGCGGGGGAGAGGGCGTCGTACCAGTCGGCGAGCGACTCGGTGTCATGGGTGCCGGTCGTGGCCACCGACAGCGCCGGCCAGCGCGCCGGGTCGCGGAAGGCGTGCCCGTCCTTCTCCCAGCGCAGCACCCGGTAGCCGGGGATCCCGCAGCGGGCCAGCGAGGCCCGCACGAAGTCGGGGACCACGCCCAGGTCCTCGGCGACGACGCGCGCCCGCTTCGAGAGGATGGCCATCAGCGCCTCGCCGTTCCGGATCTGCGCCGGCTCCTCGTCGGGGATGAAGCCCGGCGGCCCGCCGTCGCCGGGCCAGTAGAAGGTCCGGTACAGGCCGACGACGTGGTCGACGCGGTAGTAGCCGTAGAGCTCCGCCGAGTGGCGCGCCCGCTCCGCCATCCAGGCGTAGCCGCCGCGGGCGATGACGTCCCAGCGGTAGACCGGCAGGCCCCAGTCCTGGCCGGTGGCGCTGAAGGCGTCGGGCGGCGCGCCGACGCGGGCGTCGAGGCGGAACTCGAGAGGGCGCGACCAGACGTCGGCCGAATCCGCGGCGACCATGAAGGGGAGGTCGCCCATGAGCTCCACGCCCGAGGCGTTGGCGAGGCGGCGCGTCTCTCGCCACTGGAGGGCGAGCTGCCACTGGAGCCAGGAGTGGTAGAGGATGCGCTCGGCGAGCTCGCCGCGCGCGGCGTCGAGCGCCGCCGCCTCCCGGTCGCGAAGCGGCGCCGGCCAGCCGCTCCAGACCTTCCCGCCGAAGACGTCGTCGTGGAGCGCGACGAACAGCGCGTAGTCGTCGAGCCATGGGGCGTGGTCGGCGCAGAAGGCCTCGAGCCCGCGGGCGCGGCGTCCCCGGGTGCGCCACTCGCGCTCCTGGAAGGAGCGGAAGGCGAGGTCGAGGGCCCGGGTCTTCAGGGTCCGCACCCGGTGCCAGGCGATCGAGGGGGCGGCGCGGAGCGCCTCGAGCTCGGCGCGCTCCTCGGGCGAGAGCGCGGCCAGGCCGCCGGCCGCGGCGAAGTCCTCGAGGGCTTCCACCGCGGCGTAGACCGGGTCGATGGCGAAGGCGGAGAGCGCCGAGTAGGGGCTGTTCTGCCCGCGCGAGGCCTCGTTCACCGGCAGGACCTGCACCACCGAGGCGCCGCTGGCCGCGGCCCAGCGCGCGAAGGGCACGAGGTCGGGGATCTCTCCCACCCCCCAGGCCGACGGGGAGCGCAGCGAGAAGAGCGGGATGAGGACGCCGGCCCGGCGCATGGGCGCAAGTTGCGGGAGCGAACGGACCAAGGCAAGCTTTTTCCCCCGCGTGGTAGGCTGCCGCCGCCTTGTCGCGCCCCCGCGGCCGCTTCGCCCCCACGCCGACCGGCCCGCCCCACCTGGGGAACGCGCGCACCGCGCTCCTCGCCTGGCTCGCGGCCCGCGCCGAGGGCGGCGAGATGGTGATGCGCGTCGAGGACGCCGACCGCCCGCGGCTGCGCCCGGGGATGGAGGCGCGGATCCTCGGGGAGCTCCGCTGGCTGGGCCTCGACTGGGACGAGGGGCCCGACGTCGGCGGGCCCCGCGGCCCGTACCGGCAGTCCGAGCGGCTCGACCTCTACTCTGCAGCGCTCGAGCGGCTCGCCGCCGCCGGCCTCGCCTACCCCTGCTTCTGCTCCCGGGCCGAGATCGCGCGGGCGGCCCAGGCGCCCCACGGGCCGGGCGACGAGGGCCCGCGCTATCCGGGAACCTGCCGGCCGCTCGGGCGGGTCGAACGCGCCGAGCTGCGGCGGAAGCGGCGGCCCGCCTGGCGCTTCCAGGTGCCGGCCGCGCCGGTGGCGTTCGAGGACCGCCTCTGCGGCCCGCGGTCCTTCGACGTCTCGGCGGAGACCGGGGACTTCGTCCTCATGCGCGCCGACGGCGTGCCGGCCTACCAGCTCGCGGCGGCGGTGGACGACGCCGCGATGGCGATCACGCTCGTGGTCCGCGGCGACGACCTCCTGCCCTCGACGGCGCGCCAGCTCCTGCTCCACCGCGCGCTCGGGGCGGCGCCGCCCGCCTTCGCCCACGTGCCGCTCGTGCTCGGCCCGGACGGCGAGCGGCTCGCGAAGAGGCACGGGGCGCTCTCGGTGGGCGACCTCCGGGAGAGGGGAGCCGACCCGCGAGCCGTCGCCGGCTTCCTCGCCGCCCTCTCCGGCCTCGCGCCTCCGGCGGCCCGCCTCGAGCCGCGAGAGCTCGTCGCCGGCTTCGCGCTCGAGAGGGTGAGGAGGGGGCCGGTCGCGATCGAGGCGGGGGCGGTGGAGGCGCTGGTGTAGGTCGGGGTCGGGGGAGAGGGCCGTGGCGTCGCCGGAGCGCGGCGGTCGCGCTCGACCCGCGACGCCGCGCCGCGCAGCTGTCCGGGATCCCGCCAGCCGCGTCGGCGACTCCCGACAGCCACCCCTCGAAGTGGCCGGAATCCGGGGCGCGCGCCGTGGCAGGCGCCGTGCAGTCCCTGGGTGCGGGTGGCGACGACGGAAAGGCCACCGGGACCTCGCAGGAAGTCGAACCTCGAACGAAGCGAAAAAGGAGACGCCATGAACCGCAAGACCCCCACCCTCGTCGGAGCCGCAGTCGGCCTCGCCGCCTTCCTCGCCATCGCCCTCCTCCCCGCGCTGCTCTACGGCGGGTACGCGGGCGTCCTGCTCGCCGGCGGCATCTTCGGCACGCCGGTGGAGCCCACCTTCCTCGTCCGCGCGCTCATCGTCTTCGGGATGGTGCTGGGCGTCACCGCGGTCGGCTCGCTCTTCGCGGTGGCCGGCGCGGCCCTGGGCGCGGCCGTCTCGGCGCTGACGACCCCGCTGGCCCGGCCGGCCGAGGAGAAGACCAAGGCGTAGGGATCCGGGCCGCGGAGCGCACCCCGAGAGCGGAAGCTGGAGAAGGAGGACGCCATGACCCGCAGGACGCTGACCGTCGCCGGAGCCGCCGTCGGGCTCGCCGCCTTCCTCGCCGCCGGGCTCCTCCCCTCGCTGGTGTACGGCGGCTACGCGGGGGTCATGCTGGCCGGGGCCATCCTCGGCACGCCCGTCGCCGCGACCTTCGCCGTCCGCGCCCTGGTGGTCCTGGGCATGGTCGCGGGCGTCCTCCTGGTCGGCGGCCTCTTCACGGTCGCGGGCGCGGCGGCCGGCGCGGCGGTCGCGGCGCTCACCGGCGACCTGGCGCACCGCGAGGGGCACGGCCGGACGAGGGCGTAGGGGGCAGCGCCGTCGTGCGCAGAGGCGGCCCGGGCCGAGAGGCTCGGGCCGCAGGCGTTCAGACGACCGAGCGCGATCGCCACCTCGGGGCGAGGGGGTCTAGATCGACTCGCCCAGGATGGCCTCGATGGTCTCGCGCAGGTACCTCGCCGCCGTCTCCAGCGTCCTGCCCCCCGGCGCCAGCGCCGGCGCCACCTCGACGAGGTCGGCGCCCGCCACCGGGAGCTCGCGCGCCGCGCGCCGCAGGAGCGCGCAGACGAAGTCCGGGTGGAGGCCGTCGGGCTCGGGCGTCCCGGTGGCGTCGGCGAAGGCGGCGTCCGTCCCGTCGACGTCGTTCGAGAGGTAGACCGACCGGGCGCCGGCGGCGCGCAGCGCCTCGACGGCCGCGTCCAGGGCGCGCTCCGGATCGCGCCGCACCTCCTCCGCCCAGATCTGGCGCACGCCCAGGGAGGACTCCCAGTGGGCGCGGTCGTGGCGCGAGGCCCGGAGCCCCACCTGGACGAGCCGGCCGCCGCGGCCCAGGAGCTCGTTGGCGTGGAAGGCCCATGTGGAGAAGCAGTGGCGCACCCCGAGCCGCTCGGGGAGGAGGTCGGTGTGCGCGTCGACGTGGAGGACGGCCAGGCCGGGCCGGAGCGCGGCCAGCCGCTCCACCGCCGGCCAGGCGACCGAGTGGTCGCCGCCGAGGATCACCGGCACTGCCCCCGGGGCGGCCGCGAGCAGGAGCTCGAGGGCGCGCCCGGCGATGGAGAGCGGCGCGACGGGGAGCCGGGCGACCTCGGCCTCGGGGAGGCCGGGGTAGAGGGCGCGGCGCGTCGCCGCCTTCTGCCCCTCGGAGAGCATCTCGTCCTCGAGGAGCTGCGGGACGACGAGGACGTCGCCCACGTCCACGACGCCGCGGTCGGCGGCGCGGCGCCAGAAGCCGGGGTCGTCTCCCGCGAGCCGGGCGCGGATGGCCTGCGGGCCCTCGCTGGCGCCCCGCCGGAACCCGGCGCCGACGTCCGAGGGGACGCCGAGCAGGAGCAGGCGCCCTCCCCGGGCCGCGGCCAGCGCCTCGCGCCAGCGGTCCGCCACCTCGTTCTCGCCCGAGGCGCCGTAGATGAGCCTCTGCACCGCGAGCTGCTCGGCGCGCCCGGTCGAGACGACGTAGAGCCCGCCCCCGGCAGGGCGGAGGAGGAGCTCGAGCTCGGCGAGCGGGTCCACGCGGGCAGACTACCCCTTCCACCCCCTCACGAACTCCACCAGCGTCCGGAGCGGCACCCCCGTCCCTCCCTTGGCCCAGTACCCCCGCTCCTTCGCGGTGTGCGAGGGGCCGGCGATGTCGAGGTGGGCCCAGGGGGCGTCGCCGGTGAACTCCCGGAGGAAGAGGGCGGCGGTGATGGCCCCGCCCCAGCGCTCGCCGGTGTTCTTCAGATCGGCGACCGGGGACTCGAGCTGCTCCCTCAGCGACGCGGTGAGCGGAAGCCGCCACACGTCCTCGCCGGAGCGGCGCGCCGCCTCCACGATCCCGTCGACGACCGGCCCGTCGGCGCCCATGGCGGCCGCGGTGGTCTGCCCGAGGGCCACCACGCAGGCGCCGGTGAGCGTGGCGACGTCGACGAGGGCCGCGGGCCGCATCCGCGCCGCCCAGGAGAGCACGTCGCCGAGGACGAGCCGCCCCTCGGCGTCGGTGTTGGTCACCTGCACCGTCTTGCCGTTGGCCGCCCGGAGGACGTCGGAGGGCTTGTAGGCGCGCCCGCCGGGCATGTTCTCGCAGGCGCCGAAGACGGCGTGGACCGGAAAGGGCGGGCGCAGGAAGGCCACGACCCTCATCGCGCCCACCACTGCCGCGGCGCCGGCCATGTCCGTGTTCATCGCCACCATGCTCTCGGTGGGCTTGAGGGAGAGCCCCCCGGAGTCGAAGGTGATGGCCTTGCCCACCAGGACCACCGGCCGCCGCCTCGCCCCCGCGCCCTTCGGCACCCAGCTCACCTTCACCAGCCTCGGCTCCTCGGCCGATCCCCGGGTCACGCCCTGGAACATCCCCATGCCGAGCGCCGCGATCTGGCGCGGCCCGCGCACCTGGCAGCGCAGGCCGCTCTCCCGGGCCAGCGCCCCGGCGGCCCTGGCCAGCGCCGAGGGGGTGCAGGCCGCGGGCGGCTCGTTGACGAGGTCGCGGGCCCAGCAGGTCGCGGCGGCGACGACCTCGGCGAGGCGCGCCTCCTCGCGGAGGCCGGGACCGCGCTCGGCGCCCCGGGGCACGACCAGGCGGACCCGCTCGACGCGGGGCTTCCGCTTCGTGAGGTAGCGGTCGAAGCGGTAGGCGCCGAGGAGCGCCCCCTCGCCGGTGGCCCGGACGGCGGCGGCGAGGCCGAGGCCGTCGGGGACGGCGACCGCCAGCGTCCGCGCGCCGGCCTTGCCGGCGGCGCGCGCGGCGACTCCCGCGGCGGCCCGCAGCGCCTCGAGGGCGCCACCGTCGCGCCGCGGCCCCATGCCGACGAGGAGGAGCCGGGCCGCCCCGAGCCGCCCCAGGGTGTGGAGCAGGAGGGTCGACTCCGCCCGGGCGGCGAAGGACTCGGCGGCGACGGCGCGGCGGAGGTGGCCGCCGAGCGGCCCGTCGAGGGCGGCGACGGCGCCGCGCCGGGCCCGCACCTCGTCGCCGAAGACCGGCACGGCGAGGAGGTCCGCCTCCGCCAGGTGCAGCGCCGTGCCGCGAATCTCGAGAGCCGCCATGGGAGAGCCCCTACTGCCGCGCCACCCGGTCGATGCGCTCCACCGCTGCAGCCGCCTCCTGCGCGCCGCACACCGGGACCTTCTGCGCGAGGCCGAAGATCCCGCTCCGCTCCTCGCGGCGCGCCCGCGACAGCTCCACCAGGCGGGGCAGGGCCGCGGGGTTCCCCAGCTCGCCGAGGCGGCGGGCGGCGGCGCGGCGCACCTCGCAGTCGGTATCGCCGAGGAGGGCCCCGTAGACCTGCACCCGGTCGAGACGGGCCTCGACGCCCATGGCCCGCGCCAGATCCAGGGCGCGGAGCCGCGCCGGAGCCGGTGCGCCTCCCGAGGCCGCCCCGAGGACGGCGGGGACCGCGGTCGGCCCGGCGCGGGCCAGCATCTGCCCCGCCCGATCGGCGACGCGCTTCTCCTGGGACAGGGCTCTCGCGAGGTCGGCGCAGTCCTCGGCGTCGAGCAGGGCCGGCGGAAGGGCGGCGTAGACTTCCACCGCGGCCGGGACCCGTCCCGGGAGCCGGGCGTTGGCGCGGGCGAGGAGGTGCTGGAGCCGGACGTTGCCCCGGTGCTTGACGAGCGCCCGCTCCAGCAGGGCGCGCGCCTCCGCGGCGCGACCCTGGGCGAGGAGAGCGGCCGCCCGCTCCGTCGGCCGGGCCCGGAGCCAGGCGCCCACGGCGATGGCGAGCCCCATGAGCAGCGCCAGGACCACGCCGGCGCTGGCGAGCCGGCGGCGGCGGCGGAGGCGCGCCGGATCGGCCGGCGGCCCATCGCCGAGCGAGAGGGTGACCTCGGGCGGCTCCGGCGAGCCGGGCACCGCCGGCGTCGCGGCCGGGGGCGTCGATCCGGTGCGCGGGAAGAAGGCCGCCGGCGTCCCGGTGCGGGTCGGCGTCCCGGGCCAGGGCGTCGCCGGCGCCGGCAACATGGCCTGGAGCTCGTCCCCGAGCAGGCCGGCCGCCGGGTAGCGCTCCAGCGGGTCCTTGGCGCAGCAGCGGGCCACCGCTGCGGCGAGCCCGGGCCAGGCGCCGAGCAGCTCCGGCCTCGCCTCGCCGAGCGGGGGCACCGGCCGCGTCGCCTGCATGAGGACCAGGCCGCGAGCGTCCGGCGCGTGGAAGGGGTGCCGCCCGACGAGCATGCGCCAGGCGATGAGGCCGAGGGCGTAGATGTCGGCGCGGGCGTCCACCACCGTCCCCATCGCCTGCTCCGGCGAGAGGTACTCGGGCGTGCCCACCACCATCCCGGCCTGCGTCTCGCTGGCCGTTCCCGGGTCGGTGAGCTTGGCGATGCCGAAGTCCAGGATCTTCGCGACCGGGTACTCCCCGCCCACCAGGAAGACGTTCTCGGGCTTCAGGTCGCGGTGGACGACGCCGCGGCCGTGGGCGGCGTCGAGGCCGCGGCACACCTGGACGAGGATGGGGATGGCCACCTCCGGCCGCATGGGCCCGTCGCGCCGCAGCCGCTCGAACAGGCTCTCGCCCTCGAGGAACTCCATGGCGAGGAAGAGCCAGCCCTCCGGGCTCCGGCCGAAGTCGGTGACCCGGACGATGTTCTCGTGCTCCAGCGTGGCGGCGATCTCCGCCTCGCGCCGGAACCGCTCCACCAGGTCGGGGGAGGCCGTGAGGTCGGGGCGCAGCACCTTCAGGGCCACGTCCTTGCGCAGGTGCACGTGCTCGGCCCGGAAGATGGCGCCCATCCCGCCGGAGGCGATGTGGGCCACGAGCCGGTAGCGGCCGTCGAGCGTGGCGCCGACGAGCGCCTCGGGGCGGAAGGGGGCGGGGGTTGGCGGGGGCACCGACGCGAGATTCTAGACGGAAGGGAGGAAAACTCGATCTTCGATCCCGACCGCGACCTCAGCCCTCCCGGCTCCCATGACTTGCGGTGACGACCGTGTGAATCCCTCCCCGGACCCGGAAGTCGCCCTGCACCTCCAGCCAGCGCGGGTCCAGCGCCGCGGCCAGGTCGTCGCAGATGCGGTTCGTCACCGCCTCGTGGAAGGCCCCCTCGTTCCGGTAGGACCAGAGATACAGCTTCAGGCTCTTCAGCTCCACGCAGCGCTCGCGCGGCTGGTAGCGGATGCGGATGGTGCCGAAGTCCGGCTGGCCGGTGCGCGGGCACAGGCAGGTGAACTCCGGGCACTCCATCGCGATCTCGTAGGGGCGGCCCGGTTCCGGGTTGAGGAAGACCTCGAGGTCCTTGGACGGGGAGGAGGGCATGGCGCGCTAGAGGCGGATCCCGAGGACCGCGAGGATGGCGAAGACGAGGACCAAGAGCGCCTCGCCGGCGATGAAGCCCGAGGCGAGCGGCATGTCGTAGGTCGCCTCGGTGGCCGGCGAGCGCCGCGCCCAGACGGCCTGGACGATGCCGCCGGCGACCATGGGGACGACCGCGTAGCCGGGGATGAGCATGCCGAGCCCGATGGCGGTGGGCGAGGGGAGGAAGCGGTGCCAGCGCGGCTCGAGGACCGTGATGATCACGCCCAGCGCCAGGGCGGCGGCCAGCGCCTCGAGGCAGCCCGGCGGCAGGGTGGAGAAGCCCTTCGCCAGGAGCTCGGCGAAGCCGGCCCACTTCACGCTGATGGGCGAGGTGAGGCCGCCGTCGCCGAACCCGTAGCGGTCGCGCAGCGCCGGGTAGACGACCGCGACCGCCGCGGCGCCCACCGGGATGCCCACGAGCTGGATGAGGAACAGGGAGCGGTTGTTCGACCCGATGATCTTCCCGGAGCGGTAGCACTGCATGAGGTGCTCGCCCTGTCCGGCGACGGTGCCACTCATCCCCGAGCCCACCATGTTCACCGGGACGTGTCCCGGCACGAGCGCCGCGAAGACCGCCTGCATGAAGTTCGCCAGGGCGCTGATGGGCGCCCAGTTCGTCTCGCCGAGGACGCGGATCCCGACCAGCATGAGCGGGAAGGAGAGGAGGATGGAGACCGCGGTGAGCCAGACGGGGAAGTCGAGCGAGATCTTCTGGACCGCCGCCAGCGCCGCGGCGCAGGCGATGCTCCCGACCACCACCCAGCGGAGCGGGACCTCGCCACGCGCCTCGACGTCGGCCGCCGAGAGGTTCCGGAAGGTCCGGGCGATGACCCGCCACTTCAGGAACAGGGAGGTGATGCCCCCGGCCACCATGAGCCCGGTGGCCGGCCACATCACCCAGCGCAGGACGTCGCCGAAGGCCTGGCGCGGGACCCAGCCCCGCTCCACGAGGAGCGGCGGGGCCATGACCCAGGCCAGGACCATCCCCAGCCCCATCGAGAGGGTGACGCGCAGCCCCACCAGCAGGCCGGCGCCGAAGGAGAGCACGCCGACCTCGGTCCCCATCCGCAGCGCCGCGCCGTGCTCGCCGAAGGAGAGGTTCTCGCGGAGGAGCTTCCACGGGCCGTCCCGGAGGAAGGCGATGCCCGCCGAGAGCCCCATCCCGCCGGCGAGCGCCCGGAGCCGCTCCACCGCCTCGCGCCGCCCCTGGTAGAGGACGACGAGCGTCTCGCCCGCGGCCGTGCCGTCGGCGAAGACCAGGTTCTCCTCGTCGATGTAGTGCTTGCGGAGCGGGACGGCGAGGAAGGCCCCGAGGAGGCCGGCGCAGGTCATCCAGGAGAAGATCTGCAGGCCGGAGAGGTGCAGGGAGAAGCCCAGGCCGGGGCGCTGGTTCAGCATGTCGATGGCGGCGAGGACGATGCACATGAAGCCGATCTCGCCGGCCGCGGTCCCGGCGGTCTGGGCGACGTTGGTCTCGTACTTGTTCGCGGCGGCGCCGCCCGCCAGGGCCAGCAGCCCGAGGAGGATGTAGCCGAAGAAGGCCGCCACGACCGAGATGTTCGGGCCGTACCCGATCTTCAGGACCACGTAGGGGAAGGAGGCCCCCATGATGGCGGCGACGGCCACCGAGACGGCGATCGACCGCAGGGTGAGCTCGCGGCGCGCGAGCGTGGAGGCGGTGGCGTCGTTCACGGGGGCTCCGGCGTCAGGGGAGGAGGACGATCTTCCCGAAGGAGTCGTTCCCCTCCATCTTCTCGTGGGCCTCGCGGGCCCGGGCCAGGGGGAGCGCGGCGTCGACCACGGGCTTCACCCGGCCGGCCTCGACCAGGGGGAGGACGTCGCGGGCGAGGTCCTGCGTGGCGCGGATCTTCTCGTCCAGCGGCCGCGGCCGGAGCACCGTCCCCACGACCGAGGCGCGGAGGCGCATGAGCGCGCCGAGGTCGAGCTGGGCCCGGGGACCGCCCAGGGTGCCGATCACCACGATGCGGCCGCCGCTGGCGAGCGCCGCCAGGTTCTCGGCGGCGTAGGGGGCGCCGACGAAGTCGAGGATCAGCGCCGCGCCGCGCCCGCCGGTGAGGCGCCGCACCTCCTCCGCGAAGCGGGGCTCCTCCCTGCCGACGAGGACGCCGTGCTCGAGCCCGAGCGAGCGGGCCCGCTCCAGCTTGGCGGCGGTGCGGGAGGTCCCGACGACCGTCGCCCCCGCCGCACGCGCCAGCTGCAGCGCCGCGGTGGAGACGCCCGAGCCCACGGCGTGGATCAGGACCGCCCAGCCGGGCCGGAGCCCGCCCAGCGTGAAGAGGGCGTCGTGGGAGGTGACGAAGGCCTCGGGGACGGCGCCGGCCTCCTCCCAGGTGAGTCCCGCCGGGACCGGCAGCAGCATTCGCTCGTGGGCCACGGCGAGCTCGGCCTGGGCCTCGCCCGCGGCGATGGCCATGACGCGGTCGCCCGGCTTCCAGAGGGTCGCTCCCTCGCCCAGCGCCGCGACCTCGCCGGCGAGCTCGAGGCCGGGCAGGTCCTCGCGGGTTCCGCGCGGCGGCGGGTACAGGCCGCGCCGCTGCAGGAGGTCGGCGCGGTTCAGGGCCGCGGCGCGCACCCGCACCAGGACCTCGCCGCGCCCGGGCCGCGGGTCGGCGACCTCGCGAACCTCGACGACCTCGGGTCCGCCCTTGCCGCCGAAGGCCACCGCCCTCATCCGCGCCTCCTCATGCCCGGCGCGCCGAAGTGGCCGCCGCCGGCGCCGAAGGGGGCCTCGAAGAGCTCGCCGCCGGCGCCGCGCTCCGGCTCCGCAGAGCCGGGGCGCACGCGCGCCAGAGGATAGCCGTCCGTGCGCGGCGGAGCGAGCCGCACCGCCTCCACCGGGCAGGCGGCGGCCGCGGCCCGGGGCAGGTCCGGCAGGGCCTCGGCCGGGTCGGCCTGGACCGCCAGGTGGTAGCCGTTGAAGGTCCCCTCCCACCACATCGAGAGCGCCGCCTCGCCCGCCGCGAGGCGCGCCGCCGCCGCCAGCAGGGCGCCGCGGAAGGCGCGGAAGGGCGCGGTGTCGTCCCGCGGATCGGCTCCGGGCGTCGCCGCGTCGCCGTGGCGGCGGCGCAGCTCCTCGAGCGAGAAGAGGAGGACCTGCGCCGGCACGGTCAGCGCGCCGCGGCCTTGCACCGGTCCGCGGCGCGGGCGAAGGAGCCCCGCGCCGCCGGGGCCTCGCGGGCCAGCTGGGCGCGGATCTCGCCGCAGGCCGCCGCCGGCGCCCGCGCCGCCAGGACCTCGGCGGCGACTGCGCGGACGGCGCCGGGCCGGGCGCCGCGCATCACCGGACCGAGGGTCCGGACCGCCTCCGCCGGGCGGAGGAGCCGGCCCGCGCCCTCCAGGGCCGCGGCCCGGAGCGAGAAGGGGGCCGCCTCGTCGGCAGCCAGGACCGGGAGCGCGCCCGCGGCCTCCGGGCCGCCGAGGTGGCCGAGCCCCTGCGCGGCGCGGGCGCGACGGCTCGGAGGCTGGTCGGGGTCGCGCGCCACCGCCAGCAGCGGCGCCACCGCGCCGGGACCGAGGGCGCGCCAGGCCTGGGGGGCCGCGGGGACGTCGATCCCGCCCAGGGCCGCCTCGAGCCGCTCCCGGAGGTCGGCCTCGCCGGCGGGAGGGGCCGCGGCCGCGGCCGCCGGCGGGGGCCGGGGCGCGAGGACGAGCAGCGCCAGGGCGAGCGCCGGGGTCACGGCGACCGCACCAGCGGGCTCAGGCGCGCGACCTTGCCCTGGTCGGGAGAGAGCGTGCCCAGCGAGAAGCCCGGGTCGAGGAGCCAGAACATGAGGTTCCGGACGCCGGAGCAGGAGGCGGTTCCCTTGCTGCAGGCGGAGCCTGCCACGCCGAAGCTCGAGGAGCCGCAGGCGCCCGGGTTCGCGGCGCAGGCGGTGCAGGCGCACGGGGGGGTGTCGGCGATGGGGTCGAATTGCTCGCCGGTGGACTCGGTGGTGTGGAAGAGGCCGAGGTAGTGGGCGGCCTCGTGCGCGGCGACGTAGGCGACGAGGTCCGGGCCGCAGGTGAGGTCGAGCGGCGTCCCGGGCGTTCCGCAGGGAACGTGGAAGAGGAGGTTCTCGGCCGAGACCACCGCCCCGCTCCGCACCGTGCCGTTCACGGTGGCGGGGCCGGGGATGGTCCCGTCGATGCCCACCACCGTCGTCTCGGCGGCGGGGTCCGACTTGATCCGCGGGACGAGGAAGAGCTCGAGCGCGTTGCCGGGCCGGGAGAGCGTGAGGATCTGCCCCAGGCCGTCGCAGGGGCCCAGGGCGGAGGCGTCGACGCCGGTGGCGAACTTCACCTTGGCCCAGTCGGGCGCGTCGAGGAAGGTGACGGCGCCGAGGCACACGCCCGCGCCCGCCAGGAGCCGGCGCAGCGACTCGACGAGGCGCACGGTGACGGGGTTCGTCGGCGCGTCGGCCGCGGTGATGCCGAGGTGGGCCGGGTCGCCGAGGAGGAAGGTGTCGACGAGGTGCAGGGCCACGTCGATGGTCCCGACCTCGGGAACGGGCGAGCCTGCGCCCGCCGCGGCGCCCGGCTGGGTGAGCACCAGGACCTGGTAGCGGCTGTCGCCGCGGCTGCTCGCGGCGTCGCAGGCGCCCGGCGAGCGGAGGCACTCGTAGGCGAAGTCGTTGACGATGAAGCTCCACTCGCCCGCCTGAAGCCCCGAGGCGCCCAGGGCGGCGACGCCGACGCTGGTGTTCGGGAGCGTGAAGGCGGAGACCACGGAGGCGCCGTAGAAGGGGAAGACCGGCGAGGTCTCGGTGGGGCCGACGCTGTCGTCGTACTGGAGCGCGCTGGAGGGGTCGAACACCAGGTCGGGCACGGGGCTGTTGGGGATCGAGAAGACGAACCCGCCGGAGAAGACGTTCACCGCCTCGGGGGCGTCCACGG
>DATBLK010000060.1:0-3162 GCA_036555405.1 Anaeromyxobacteraceae bacterium | reverse complement strand
GCCTCAGGAACTCGCTGGGCAGGAAGGCGGCGAGGGCGGTGACGCGGTTCTCGGCGCCCGCGAGCGGGGTCCCCTCGCCCGGCGCCGACTCCCAGCGAGCGCCGAGGGCCCACGCCCGGCTCATGCGCCACAGAACCTGCGCGTAACCTCCGAGCCGGGTCCCGCCGGTGGCCGGGTCGGCCTGGCCGGAGAGCCGGCGGGCGAAGAGCTCGCCCTGGACCAGGACATGGGCCCGGCTCGCCGGGTCCCGGATCCGGAGGAGGAGGTCGGCGCCGTAGAGGTCGCGCCAGGCGCGCCTCCCGGCCTCCTCGAGGCGCGCGGCGGAAAGGCCGGCGCCGAGCGTCGCCCCCTCGGCGAGGTCCAGGTACTGAACGAGCCGGGCGAGGCCGGTGCGCCTTCCCTCGGCCTCGAAGGCCGGCGTCGTCTCCTGGTAGGCGAGGTGAAGCTCCGCGAACCACGGGAGCGGCGCGAGCCAGGCGAGGTCGGCGCCGGGCCCCTTGAGGCCATCGGCGGCGACGAGCCGCGCCATGGCGAGCGGCGCGTCGGCGAAGTCCCAGGCGTGGGGGTGCTGCTGGTTCAGGCGCCCGAAGGGGGCGAAGAGCGTCCCGCCGCGGAGCTGGAGCCCGGCCGGGAGCGCCAGCGTGGTGAGGTAGGCCTCCTCGACCTCGGCGCCCTCCGCGCCGAACGCGATGAAGATGTCGGCGCGCGCGAAGGGGTCGACCACCGCCTGCAGCGCCAGCTCCATCTCCTCGAAGATGGGCTGCAGCTTCCCCGGCGGCGCCGCCGGCGCGGCGCGCGGCGAGAGGCCGCCGGCGTCGAGGCGGTTCCAGAAGACCCCTCCCCGCCCCACCGCCGAGATGTCGGGCAGGAGGAGGAGTCGGCCCAGGGCGGTCCCGCCCGCCGCGCCCTGCGCCGGAGCGGCAGGGGCGGCACCGGTACCGAGCTGCCGGGCGATCTCGTCCTCGAGCTTCCGACTCTCCGCCTGCTTCTGCTCGTCGCCGGCCACCGGCGGCGCCGCTCCCGGCGGCCCCGCGGCGCCGGCGGCGAGCGCGCCGGCCAGGATCAACCAGTTCATGTGCGAGTCTCCCCGGCGCGCCAGGCGCGCCACGAGCGTCACGGTTCGCGAGGAACGACGACGGCGCCGATCAGGCGCGCGGGGGAGACTGGCCGGGGATCGCGCCTTGGGGGAAGCCGGCGACGGGAGGGAGGCCGGGCGCGGACCTCGCCGCCTCGGCAGGTGCCTCCGCCGGACGCACGTCGGGCGCGGCGCTGCCGGCCTCCTCGGCCCCGCGCGCCAGGCAAGCCATGCAGCCCTGGCCGCCGGCGGGTCCCGAGTGAACGTGGGGCGCCGCCGCGGTGAGGGCCACGAGGACCGCGGCGAGGATGGCGAGGGCGCTTCGCACCGGCCGTGGAGCATCGCGGCAGCGCATGGGCCTGTCAAGGCCGGGTCGGGGGGCCCCCGACGACGCCGCGGGCGCGGAGGTCGGCGATCTCCCCCGCCGTGAACCCGCCTTCGCCGAGCACCGCGTCGGTGTCCGCGCCCAGCTCGGGCGCGGGGCGCCGCGGCGCCTGGGCCCCGGCCACGCGCACCGGCGACACCACGCCCGGCATCGCCCTCCCCTCCCAGGGCGTCTCCAGGTCGAAGAAGGCGCCGCGGGCGCGGAGCTGCGGGTCGCCGCGCGGCTCGTCGCCCTCCAGGACCGGCGCCAGGCAGCAGTCGGCCTCGCGGCCCAGCGCCGCCCACTCGTCGCGCGTACGCTCCAGGAAGAGCGCCTCCAGCTCCTCCACCGGGCCTCGGCCGTCGCCGTCGAGCTGGCGCTCGGCGAGCTCGGGCCGGCCGGCGGCTCGGCAGAAGCGCTCGAAGAAGTGGGGCTCGAGCGCGCCCAGGGCCGCGAAGCGGCCGTCGCGGGTGCGGTAGACGCGGTAGCAGGCCGCGCCGCCGTTCAGCATCTCCCCGGCGCGCCGCAGCGGCACCCCCCGGGCGCCGGCCGCGCCGAGCTGGAGCGCGAGCATCGAGAGCGCCCCCTCGGTCATGGAGACGTCGACGTGCGCCCCTTCGCCGGTGGCCCGGGCGCGCAGGACCGCCGCCAGCAGCCCCACCGCCGCGGGCCAGGAGCCGCCGGCGACGTCCCCCACCTGCACGCCGAGGGGGACCGGCCGGTCCGCCGGGCCGTTCAGCGCCAGCACGCCGGCCGCCGCGGCGTAGTCGAGGTCGTGGCCGGCGAGGTCGCGCGAGGGCCCGTCCTGCCCGTATCCGGTGATCGAGCAGAGGACGAGGCGCCGGCTCACCGTCCGGAGCGCCTCCCACCCGATGCCGAGCCGGTCCATGACCCCGGGCCGGAAGGACTCGACCACGGCCTCGGCCGAGCGCGCCAGGCGCAGGAAGGCGGCCGCAGCTCCCGGCGCCTTGAGGTCCAGGACCAGGGATCGCTTGTTCCGGTTGACGGCGTGGAAGAAGCCCGACTGCGCCCCGGCGAGGGGCGGCATCCAGCGCAGGTAGTCGCCGCGCGGCTCCTCGACCTTGACGACGTCGGCGCCCAGGTCGGCGAGGACCAGGGTCGCGAATGGGCCGGGGTAGAGCCGCGAGAGGTCGAGGACCCGGAGCCCGGCGAGCGGAAGCGCACCCATGGCGCCGGCACGCTACCCCAGCAGCTGCGCCAGCTTCAGGGCCATGCCCATGTCGCCCTGGATCTTGAGCTTGCCCATCATGAAGGCCATCTGGGCGTTGAGCTTGCCGTTCACGATGTTGAGGAAGTCGGCGTCGGCGCAGGCCACGGTGCACCGGGCCGTCTCGACCGTGCCCTGGGTGACCGCGCCGCCGGGCGTGGCGCAGTCCACCGCCCACTGCCCTCCCCCGGGCCCCGAGATGTTGAACTGGTAGACCGCGTTGATCTTGGTGACCAGATCGGGCTTCGACTTCAGCCGCTCCGGCATGTGCCGCTCGAAGACGTCCTTCACGTTCGCTGCCTCAGCCATGTGCCGGCCTCCGTCGATTCGAGAATCAACCGAAACTAGTGTCTCGAGACGCACCGTGTCAAGGTGCCGGCCGCTCCCGGCAACGGGGCGTCGTCAGCCCTCGACGTAGAAGGAATCGAGGAGCGCGCGGTAGCGCTCCGAGACCACCTTGCGCTTCACCTTGAGCGTCGGCGTCAGCTCGCCGCC
>DATBLK010000057.1:0-10702 GCA_036555405.1 Anaeromyxobacteraceae bacterium | reverse complement strand
TGGCGTTCGAGGCCGGCGCGGCGCGGACGTCGGTGCTGGCGACGCCGGCGGCGGTGAGGTCGCCGTGGCACTGGGTGCAGCCGGCCGGCGGCTTCTGGACCGTCCCGTCGACGTGCGTCGCGGCGACGACGAGCGAGGCCGCGTAGTCGGCGTGGCAGGCGCCGCAGGTCGGGTTCTGCGGGTGGTGGACGGCGGCGCTCACCGGCCCGGGGGGCGAGCCGTGACACGCGGTGCAGGCGAGCTTGCCGGCGGCGGTCCAGACCACGGGGTTGGCCCCGTTCCCGCCGGGGAAGCTCCCGTGGCAATAGGTCGAGGAGCAGGTGTGCGTCCCGGCCGCGAAGGACGGCGCGGCGCCGCCGGCGACGGCGAGGCCCGCGAAGGTCAGCTGCACGGCGTTGTCGGCGTGCGCCGTGGTCGCCGGGACGGCGTGGCAGGAGGCGCAGGCGAGGGCGCTCGAGAGCGCCGGGGCGGCGGCGCCCTGGTTCAGGTGGGCCAGGTGGGCGCCGACGCCGCTGCCGCTCGCGCCCGAGGCGTCGAGCGGGGGCGAGGACTTGACGAGGTTCGCGCCCAGGGCGTCGAGGGCGGTGGCCGAGGCGACCGGCGCGCGCGCGCCGTCGCCGTGGCAGCTGGCGCAGGTCAGGGCCGCGACGTCGAGGGCGCCGTTCAGGTGCAGCGCCAGGTTCGCGGCGACGGCGCTGTAGCCGGCGTGGCAGCCGCCGCAGGCGGCGTTGTTCGGGTGCGGAGCGACGGGCGGCGTGGCGGTGGCGCCGGAGCCTCGGCCGTGGCAGCCGTTGCAGCCGAGCGTGGTCGTGGCGCCGTAGGTGCCCTTCCACTGCACCGTGGCGGCGGCGCCGTTCCGGAAGCTCCCGTGGCAGTAGGTCGAGGCGCAGGTGTTCAGGGCGGCGTCGTAGGCGGGCGCGATGGGCGGCTGGCCGGCCCAGGCCGTCCTGGCGAGCGGGCCGAAGGCCACGGCGGCGGTCCCGCCGGCGTGCGCCCGGTCGCCGGCCGCGGGGACGGCGTGGCACTCGCCGCAGGCGATGGGCGTCTGGCGGAGCGTCGAGGCGGCGAGGTTCAGATGGGAGAGGTGGGCGCCGACGGCCCTGGCGGTCGTCGCGGTCTCGTTCCGCGTCCCGATGGGAGGCGCCGCCCGGGCGTTCGGGTCGGCGCCGGCCACGAGGGAACGCGCCGCGTCGCCGTGGCAGGCGGTGCAGCCGCTCCGGCCGGCGGACAGCGCCACCGCGCCGTCCACGTGCGTCGCCGCGACCACCGCGGTGGTCGAGTAGCCGGCGCCATGGCAGTCGGAGCAGGCGGTCCCCTGCGGGTGGTTGGCGGCGATGGGCGGCGGCAGCCCGTGGCAGCTGGTGCAGCCGAGCTGGGCCGAGGTCGCGTTCCAGGCCGGCGAGGGCCCGATGCCGTTCCCCCCGGCGAAGTTGCCGTGGCAGTAGGTCCCGTTGCAGCCCGGCGAGACGTAGGTCGCCGCCGCGGGCGCGATTCCGCCCGCGAGCGCGACGCCGGAGAAGGCCACCTCCGTCGTGCCGTTCCCGTGGGCGTTGGTCGCGGGAACCGGGTCGTGGCAGGTGGCGCAGGAGAAGGGCCTGCTCATGGGCGCCGGCCGCGCCTGGTTCGCGTGGGCGAGGTGCGCGCCCACCCCGAGCGACGCCGAGCCGCCGGTGGTGTCGACCGGCGGCGCAGCGGAGACGCCGGCGTCGGCGCCGGCGACGCCGGCGCGGCCGCTGGTGCCGTGGCAGCTGGTGCAGCCCTCGGCGGCAGCCAGGGTGACGGCTCCGTCGAGGTGCGTCGCCAGCGCGGCGCCGGTGATGGTCCCGCCGGTCGGGCCGGTGGACGCGTAGCCCGCCCCGTGGCAGGTGGCGCAGCCCGTGTTCTGCGGGTGGCCCGAGGACTGCGGCGGCGGATTCCCGTGGCAGCTGGCGCAGCTCGGCGCCGGGCCGTTCCAGGTCGGGCTCGTCGCCGTCCCGCCCGCGAGCGTCGCGCCGTGGCAGTAGGTGGCGCTGCACGTTCCGGAGGCGGCGGCGTACGTCGGCGTCGTCCCGGTGCGCGCCAGGGCGCCGAAGGACACCGCCGCCGTCCCGTTGGCGTGGGTCCGGTCCCCGGCGGCGGGGACGGCGTGGCACTCGGCGCAGGCGAGCGGGTTCCGGATGGCCGACGCCCTGGCGCGGTTCACGTGGGCCAGGTGCCCGCCGACGGCGTTGGCGCTTGAGCTGTTGGCCGCGACCGGCGGCGACGCCTTCACGTTGGCGTCCACCAGCCCCGCGGTCCAGGTCGGGTCGGAGGTCCGGGCCGGGTCGCCGTGGCAGGCGACGCAGCCGGCGCGGGCGGCATCGAGCGTCAGGCTGCCGTCGACGTGGGTGGCGGCCACCACCGCCGCCGGCCCGTAGCCGGCGTGGCAGCTCCCGCAGGCGGTGCTGGGCGGGTGCCGGGTGGCGATGGGAGGCGGGGCGCCGTGGCAGGAGGCGCAGCCGAGCGCGCCCGCGGCCGAGGTCCAGGCGGCCGTGGCGCCGGCCCCGCTGCCGCCGGTGAAGTTGCCGTGGCAGTAGCTGGCGCTGCAGCTCCCGCCGGCGCCGGCGTAGGACGGGGCGACGCCGCCGGTCCGGGCCAGCGTCCCGAAGGCGACGGTGGTCGATCCGTCGGCGTGCAGGTGGTCGGGCGCGACCGGGACGGCGCCGCCGTGACACTCGGCGCAGGCCACCGCCTTGCTGCGCGCGCCGTTCGCGTGGGCGAGATGCGCGCCCACGCCGGCGCTGGCGACGCCGGTGGCGCCGCGCGTGTCGGACGGCGGGGCGGCCTTCACCAGGGCGGCGTCGGGTGCGGTGGCCGCCGCGACCCGTGCCGCGTCGCCGTGGCAGCTCGTGCAGCCGAGCGGCTGGTGGTCGACGGCGCCGTTCACGTGGGTGGAGAGGTTCACGGTGCCGGACGCCGGCCCGGTCTTGGCGTAACCCGGGTGGCAGCCGCTGCAGACGTCGTTCCGGGGGTGGCCCGGGTCGCCGGTGAGCGCCGAGGGCGGGTTGCCGTGGCAGGCGTCGCACCCCAGCGGGCCGGCGGAGCCCCAGGAGGGCGCGGCGCGCGTGCCGCCGGCGAAGTTCCCGTGGCACCAGGTGGCGGAGCAGGTCGGCGCCAGGTAGGCCGGCGTCGAGCCCCCCGCCACCGCGGCGCCGGCGAAGGTGACGTTGGTCGAGCCGTCGGCGTGCGCCGCGGCCGTCGGCTTGGGCGAGTGGCAGACGTCGCACTTCAGGGGCCGCGCCAGCGCCTGGGCGGGGGTGGGGTTCACGTGGGCGAGGTGCGCGCCGGCGGCGAGCGTCCCCGAGGCACCGGTGGTGTCGGTCGGCGGCGCCGCCGCCTGGTCGGCGTCGGCGTTTGCGGGGTCGACGGAGGCGCGGCCGGCGGCGCCGTGGCAGGTGGTGCAGGCCGGGGCCACCGAGAGGTTGGAGACGCCGTTCACGTGGAGGGAGGCGCTCACGGTGGTCGCCGAGTAGCCGGCGCCGTGGCAGGCGGCGCAGGCCGCGTTCTGCACGTGGCCGGTGGCCTTCGCCGGCGGGACGCCGTGGCAGGTGCCGCAGGCGCCCGTCGCCGCATCGGCCCAGGAGGCGGCGGCGGCGAGGCCGTAGCGGGCGAAGCTCCCGTGGCAGTAGGTCGCGGCACAGGTGGCGGCGGCCGCGCCGTAGCTCGGGGCGGCGCCGCCGGTCCGCGACAGCGCCCCGAAGGCGATGGGCGTCGCGCCGTCGGCGTGCGTCCGGTCCGCGCCGGCCGGGACGGCGGCGTGGCACTCGGCGCAGGCCACCGGCTTCGACCGGTCGTTCACGTGGCGGAGGTGTGCCCCCACGGCGCGCGAGGTCGTCGCCGTCTCGCCGCGGGTCCCCAGGGGCGGGGCGGCGGCCGCGGCGGCGTCGGCCCCGGCGACCGCGGCCCGGGCCCCGTCGCCGTGGCAGGCGGTGCACCCGGCCCGGCCGGCGACGAGCGCCACCTGGCCGTCGACGTGCGTGGCCCGGACCACCGCGCCGGTGTCGGCGCCGGTCCGGGCGTACCCCGCGCCGTGGCAGTCGGAGCAGGTGGCGTCCTGCGGGTGGGGGAGCGCCGGCGGATTCCCGTGGCAGGCGGTGCAGCCGAGGGGGAGGCCGGCCGTCGCCGTCCAGTCCGGCGTCACGTTGGCGCCCTTCCCGCCGGTGAAGTTCCCGTGGCAATAGGTGTTGGAGCAGGTGACCGTCGCCGCTCCGCCGGCGCCGTTCCAGGTCACCGTCGCCGGGCTCGCCACGCCCTGGACCGAGAGGCCGGCGAGGGCCACCCGGGCGACGCCGTCGTTGTGGCCCACGCCGCCGGGGCCGTCGTGGCAGGCGCTGCAGGTGACGTCGCGGGAGCGGCCGTCGGTGCGCAGGTGGGCCGCGTGGGCGCCGACGCCGCGCGCCGAGACGGCGGTGCCGCCCCGGCTGTCGGCGGGCGGCGCCGAGGTGGCGAAGCTCGTCCTGGTGCCGGTGGCGTCGCCGTGGCAGACGTTGCAGCCGCTCGGCGGCGGGTCGAAGGCGCCGTTCAGGTGCCGGGCGAGGTCCACCGTCCCCTGGGCGAGCGAGTAGCCGGTGTGGCAGGCGTCGCAGTCGGCGTTCTCCGGGTGGCCGGTGGCGGCGGGCGGCGGGGCGCCGTGGCAGGTGCCGCAGGCCGCCTCGGCTCCGCCGCCGGTCCAGCGCGGGGCCTGGTTCGTGCCGCCGGCCGCGAGGGTGGAGCCGTGACAGTAGGCGCTGGAGCAGCGCCCGGTGGCAGGGTCGTAGGTCGGCGTGGCGCCGCCGGTCGACGCCAGGGGCCCGAAGGAGAGGGTGGCGCGCGGGCCGGTCGCGTGGCCCAGGTCGGCGTCCGCCGGCGGGAGGGCGTGGCACTCGGCGCAGGCGAGCGGCGGGCGGAGCCGGCCGGCGACGAGGTGCGCCGCGTGAGCGCCGACGCCGGCTGCGGTGGTGGCCGTGTTTCCCTGCGTGTCGACGCTGCCGGGGTCGTATCCCGGGGCGGCGGCCGCGGCCTGGGCCAGCGTCTGGCCGGTCTTGGAGAGGTTGCCGTGGCAGAGCGTGCAGCCGGTCCGGCTCCGCGTCACCGCTCCGTCGACGTGGGTGGCGGCTGCGACCGTTCCGGTGGTGGCGCCGGTCCTGGCGTAGCCGGCGCCGTGGCAGGCGGCGCAGCTCGTGTTCTGCGGGTGGTGCGTCGCGGCGGTGAGCGGCGGCGGGCTGGCGTGGCAGCTCGTGCAGTCGAGCGTGAAGGCGGCGCCGAAGGTGCCGGTCCAGGGAGGTGCGGCGCTCGCGCCCCCGGTGAAGTTCCCGTGGCAGGTCGTCGCCGAGCAGCTCCCGCCCGCGTAGGTGCCGGGCCGCGGCCCGAAGGAGACGTCCGCCGGCGTCCCGTCGACGTGCCCCGGCGTGGAGACGTCGGCCACCGCCGGGTGGCAGTCGGTGCAGGCGAGCGCCGCGGCGATGGCGTGGCGCGCCCCGACGTGCGAGGTGTGGGCGCCGATCGTCGGGTCGGTGGTGGGCTGCGGGGTCGTCAGGTCGCTCGCCACCACCCGGGTGTTCCGCGGCGGCGCGCCGCTGCCGTCGTCCCGCCCGCCGTGGCAGAAGGTGCACTCGGTGCGCCAGTCGGCGTGCGCCGGGTAGCCGGCCATCCCCTGGGCGGCGGGGTTCGCGTGGCACAGGTCGCAGGAGCTCGAGGCCGCGCCCGCGGGGCCGAAGCCCACGTGGCAGGCGGTGCAGGATTCGAGGCCGGCGTTGCCGCCGGCGAAGCTCAGGGCGGCGAGGCCGTGCTGGCCCGGGTCGCGCCAGCCGGCGGCGTGGCCGCCGCCGTCGACGCGGCCGTTCAGGTGGGCGGCCTTGCTCACCGTCCCGGCCGCGGGGTCGTAGCCGGCGCCGTGGCAGGCGGCGCAGTCGGCCCGGGGCGGATGGGCGGTGAGGCCGTCCGTCAGCAGCGCCGGCGGCAGGCCGTGGCAGGAGCCGCAGCTCACCGAGCCGGCCGCGGTCCAGTCGGGCCGCCCCGCCAGGCCGCCGCCGAAGCTCCCGTGGCAGTAGACCGACGAGCAGGTGGTGGCGGGGCCGGCGGCGCCGTCCCAGCGAGGCGAGATGGCGGGCTTCCCCGGCCAGGCGGTGGAGGCCAGCGGCCCGAAGGCCACCCCGAACGCGGCGTTCCCGTCGGCATGCGAGACGTCGCCCGCGGCCGGCAGCGCGGCGTGGCACTCGGCGCAGGCGATGGGGTTCGCGAGCGCTCCGCCGGCGAGGTGGATCCGGTGGGCGCCGACGCCGCGCCGGTCCGTCGCCGTGTCGGGGTTCCCCCGGGCGTCCTTGCTGCCCGCGGCGAAGCCCGGCGCCGCCGCCGGGTCGCCCGGGGCCACGGCCGTGACCGCCAGGTCGCCGTGGCACTGCGTGCAGCCCGTCCTGGGGCGGTTCGCGAGCCCGTCGCCGTGCGTGGCCTTGTCGACCGCCGAGGCCGTGGAGCCCGGGTGGCAGTCGCCGCAGCTCGCGTTCTGGGGGTGGTGGCGGCCCGCGGCGTCCACGGGCGGCGGCATCCCGTGACAGCTGGCGCAACCCAGGTTCGTGCCGCCGGCGGCGAAGGTCCCGGTCCAGGCCGGGCTCGCCGCCGCGCCGTACCCGAAGCCGCCGTGACAGTAGGTGGCCGAGCAGCTCGTCCCGTCGAAGCTCGGCGCGGTGCCGCCGGTCCGGGCCAGGGCGCCGAAGGAGAGCTCCGCCGCGCCGTTCGCGTGGCCGACCGAGGCGGGGACGACGTGGCAATCGGCGCAGGCGAGCGGGGCGGCACGGAAGGTCGTCTTCTGGAGGTGCGGAAGGTGGGCGCCCACGGCGCGCGTCGAGGTGGAGGTCTCGCCGGCCGCGCCGAGCGGCGGCGCGGCGGCCACGGCCGCGTCCTGCCCCGCGCCCCGCGCCCGCGCCGGGTCGCCGTGGCAGCTCGTGCAGCCCAGGGACAAATCGACGTTGCCGTCGACGTGCAGGAGGGGATCGGGGAGCCCGGCGGCGAAGCCCGGGTGGCAGCTCGCGCAGGCGGCGCCGCTCGGGTGGGTGCCGCCCGGGGGAAGGCCGTGACACGAGCCGCAGGCGGCCTGCGCCGCGCCCCCGCTCCAGCTCGGCTGGTTCGCGGCGCTGCCGTTCCTGAAGTCGCCGTGGCAGTACGTCGCCGAGCAGGTGAGCCCGGCGGCGTCCCACGCCGGCGCCACGGTGCGAGCGTCGCCGGGGAGGACGGCGGCGGCGAGCGCGCCGAAGGCGACGTCGGCGGTCCCGCCGGCGTGGAGCTCGCCGCCGGGGACCGGGATCCGGCCCGCGTGGCACTCGCCGCAGGCGACGCGGGCCGAGAAGGAGGGCGACGCGAGGTGGGCCTGGTGGGCGCCGACCGCATCGGACGCGGCCGCGCCGGTGGAGTCGGACGGAGGGGCCGGGGCGAGGGCCTGGCCGCCGGCGTCGGAGCCGGAGCGGGCGGGGTCGCCGTGGCAGGTGGTGCAGGCGAGCGCGACGTGGTCCACCTTGCCGTCCATGTGCGTGGAGCCGGTCTCGCGCGAGGGGGAGCCCTGGTCGGAGTAGCCCGGGTGGCACAGCGAGCAGCGGTCGCTCTGCGGGTGATAGGACTGCGGCGAGGTGCCGGGGGGCGCCGGCGGGGGCGGGTCGCCGTGGCAGGCGTCGCAGGAGCCGCTCAGGTCGACCCTGCCGTTCACGTGCCTCCCCGGGTCCACGGAGGTCGGCGTGTAGCCCGCGTGGCATCCGTCGCAGGCGAGCGGCGCGGCTCCGATGGCCGGGTGCGCGCCGCCCGGCGGGATGGCGTGACAGCTGCCGCACGTCGCCTGCGCCGGGCCGCCGGTCCAGGTGGGCCGGTTGCCTCCGTTTCCGTCGAGGAAGTTGCCGTGGCAGTAGGTCGCCGAGCAGCTGGCGGCGGCGGCGTCCCAGGTCGGAGCGGCGCCGCGCGCGACCGCGAGGCCGCGGAAGGTCACCTTGCCGGCCGGCGGGGCGTGGTTGCCCGCGCCGGTGGGGACGACGTGGCAGCTCCCGCAGGCGACGGCGCGGGAGAGCTCGCCGCCGGCGAGGTGCGCCAGGTGGGCGCCGACGCCGCGGACGCCGGGGTCGGTCTCGCCCTTCACCGTGCGCGGAGGGGCGGCGGCGACGAGCGGGTCGGCGGCGGGAAGGGCTCGATTCTCGTCGCCGTGGCAGCGGGTGCAGGTCGCGACGTCGACGGCGACGGGCACCCCGGTTCCCGGGTCGGGGACGGTGACCGTGGTGCCCGCCTTCTGCCCGATGACCGGCAGCCGCTCCCTGCCGCAGGCGAGGATCGCCGGGCAGAGGAGGGCGAGCGTCGCGAGTCGGGCCTGGCGCATGTGGTCCTCCCGTCGTCCGCCGGCGTTCCCGATGCGCGCCGGCGGAGCCGGAGCGAGGGAGAGGCGAGGTGTGGGGGATGTCCCACACTCCGGGTACGCAATGCCCGTGCCGCGGCGCGGCGCCGCGCGACGGCGCGAGCGCCGGCCAAGCCCGCGACGCCGCACGGCGATGGCCCCCGGCGGTCGCGGCCGAATCCACTGGAATCCGGCGGCGATCCACCGCGGTCGTGCAGGCGGGTCTCGCGCGGCGCGGGCGAGGCGCCTCCGGCCGGCGCGTGAGCAGCCCGGGCTGGGGTTCGTGAAATCACGCAGACAGGCGGCGGACCTGGGTGACATCCCCCAGGCCCGCCGCGCTGGCCGTCGAGCTAGATCAGTGTCCGGATCCGTCGCAGCTGCAGTTGCCGCGGGACCAGCCCGTCGAGGCGTTCGCGGGGTAGCTGATGATGTAGAGGCGGTTCGAGGTGGCGCCGCTCCAGTAGGGCGCGGACTGATCCCACCCGGCGATCACGCCCCCGACCGCGGCGGTGGCGCCCGCCCCGGAGACGAGAAGGCCCGGCCGCGGGCCGCCATGCGGGATGGCGGCGTGGCAGTTGGTGCAGGCGATGCGGTGGTTGCCGTTCGTGTGGGCGGTGTAGCGGCTCCCCGTGAAGTCCTGGTTGTGGCAGTTGATGCAGAAGGTGCCGGCCGGCATCCCGCTGGCCCCGGTGACGAGGGAGCTGCTCCAGGCGGTGTTGGGCCCCTTGAGGAGGAACCTCGCCGTCGAGCCGTGGGGGCCGTTGAGGTCGGCGGCGGTCTCCGACTCGTGGCAGTCGGTGCAGGTCATGAGGCTCGTGCGGGTGAAGGGAGCCTTGATGTTGTTCGAGGCGCCGAGGTTCGAGCCGGCGGAGGCCAGCACCGGGTGGAAGGAGCCGGCGGTGTCGCCGCTCGCCCAGGCGGCGCCCCAGTTCCCGACGTTGGCGGGGTTGAACTCCCTCGCGGTGTCGGTCTGGGCCGCCCCCAGCGAAGGCGAGCTCGGCACCGTGCCGGCGCCCCAGTAGAAGCTCGAGTGGCACTTGAAGCAGAGCGTGGCCTCGAGGTCGGCGTTGGCGGCGATGGCCCTGTAGGTGAAGCTCCCGGCACCGGTGGCGGCCCAGAAGCCCGGGCTCGTCGAGAGCTCCGCCCCCGTCGCGCCGTGCAGCGGGGCTCCGGCGAGGTTGCCGCTGGTGGCGCTTCCCTGGACGCGGGTGGTCGCGCTGCTGGGCAGGGCCTGGTGCTGCTCGTGGCAGTCGAGGCAGCTCGCGTGGCGCCTGGCCACGGTGTTGGCCTCGCCGAACCCGAGGGCGTTCCCCCAGGCGGTGGCCGCCTCCGCCGCGGCGTCGTGCGAGGCGTCGGTGTTGGCCGGGTGGCGGTAGGCCTTCTCGATCTGGGTGGCGACGTCCTTGTCTGAGAGGTTCTGACCAGTGGTGAAGTTCCCGTGGCAGTTGTAGCAGATGAAGACCGCCGGGCTGTTCGCGCCGCCCGAGGTGTTCGTCGACCCCGCCAGGAGCGACGGGTAGCTGGAGAAGTGGACGGCGCCGAAGGGCTGGGTCGAGTCGCTGGGCCGGGCGTCGCCGCGGTCGGCGTGGCACTTGGTGCAGTTCCGGCCGAAGACGCCGCCGTCGTGCTGCACGTAGCTCCACGTCTGGCCGGCCGCGGCGACGAAGTTGTGCGCCGAGGCGGCGAAGGCGGCCTGGTCCAGGGCCGGGTGGCCGGCGTCGATGGCGTTCCGGTGGCACGAGAGGCACAGGCCGCCGTTCGCCGCCGCGCCGTCGAAGTCGGTGTCGTCGCGGGTGGCGTCGGTCCGCCCGGCCGACCGGCCGGTGGCGTCGAGGTGGACGTTGAACTCGTGCGTGGCGGTGGCGGGGCTGGTGAGGTCGTGCGGGTGGTCGCCGTGGCACATGTTCACGCACGAGGCCACCGCGTAGGCCGGCGCCGACTTCAGCGGGCCGGTCCAGGCCTGGCCGCCGTCGAGCGGGTTGTCGCCGCCGCCCAGGAAGTGGCGGGTGAGCGGGGGGCCGACCGCGGTCGTCATCTGGGTCGCGATGGCCCCGTGGCAGCCGCCGCAGCTCGACCCGCCGCTGGCGGGCTCGCCGCCGCCGTCGAGCTGCCCGTTCACGTGCCGGGACCTGTCCACGCCGGCGCCCAGGCCCGTCGACGGGTCGTAGTCGTAGCCCGGGTGGCAGTTGCCGCAGTTCTGCGACGCGGTCGCCGGGTGCGTGCCCCCGGGCGGGGTGCCGTGGCAGCTCCCGCAGGCGACGGCGGAGGGAGTCGCCCAGGTCGGGGTGGCGTTCGCCCCGTTCCTGAAGTTCCCGTGGCAGTAGGTGGAGGAGCAGGTGA
>DATBLK010000036.1:0-21671 GCA_036555405.1 Anaeromyxobacteraceae bacterium | reverse complement strand
CTGAACCTGGAGACGGCGATCGCCACTCACGGCACCCCGGAGGCGAAGGAGCTCGAGGCTCCCGACAACCGGTTCTGGTTCCGCACCTCGCCCGAGGCGCTCGACGTGCTCGCGGGCGAGGGCGTCCGCTGGGCGGCGAGCGACGAGGCCGTCCTGCTCCACTCGCTGCCGAGCGACGCCCCGCGGCTCCGGTCCCTGTACCGCCCCTGGAAGGTCGCCGCCGGCGCGTCCGAGATCGCGATGCTGTTCCGGGACCGCCCGCTCTCGGACGCGATCGGCTTCACCTACGGGCGGGTCGCGGCGCGGGACGCGGTGTCGGACTTCCTCTCGCACGTCGAGGCGGTCGGACGCGCCTGGGCGAACGAGGGGCAGCCCGGCCCGGCCACGGTGGGCGTGTTCCTCGACGGCGAGAACCCCTGGGAGCACTTCCCGGCCTCGGGCCGCGACTTCCTCGAGGGCCTGTACGCGGCGCTGGCGGGCGACGCCGACGTCGAGACGGTGACGCTTTCCGAGGCGGTCGCCGGCGCGCCCCCCGCGGCCCTGCCGCGCATCCACAGCGGCTCCTGGATCGAGTCGAGCTACCGCATCTGGATGGGCCACGAGGAGGACCGGCGCGCCTGGGCGGCCCTGGGCGCGGCGCGGGAGGCGGTGGCGCGCGCCGAGGCCGCCGGGAGCCGGCCCCCCGCCGACCTGGAGCGCGCCCGCCGGCTCCTCCACGTCGCCGAGGGCTCCGACTGGTTCTGGTGGTACGGAGAGGACTTCGAGACCGAGCTGGCCCTCGAGTTCGACGGCCTCTTTCGCTCGCACGTGGCCGCGGCCTGCGCGCTCGCGGGCGCGGCGGCGCCGCCCGAGGCCCGCTCCCCCATCAAGCAGCCTCACCTCCTCGCCGCGGAGGAGGAGCCGGCGCGCGAGCCCTCGCTCCTCCTCGCCCCCTCCGTCGACGGCCGGATGACCAACTACTTCGAGTGGCAGGGCGCGGGCCTCTACCAGCCGGCGCAGGTCCGCGGCACGATGTTCGGCGCGGCCCTGGCCTTCCGCGCCCTCCACTACGGGTTCGACCTGTCGTCGCTCTACCTGCGCCTCGATCCGGCCGAGTCCCCGCTGCGCACCGGCGAGGCCTGCACCTCGCTCCGGGTGGAGATCCGCAGCGGCGACCGCGAGCTCCGCGTCGAGCTCCCCGCCGCCCCCGACGGCGCCGAGCGCGAGGGGGCGCTCGAGGGCGCGCCCATCGGCAAGGTCTGCTTCGCGCGGCTCCTGGAGGCGGCGCTCCCCTTCGCGGCGCTGGGCCTGGCGCCGGGGGCGCCGGTGGCGCTCGCGGTCCACGTCCTGCGCGGCGACGTCGAGGTGGAGCGGCTCCCCCGCCGGGGCCGCCTCGACTTCGCGGTGCCGGACGAGGACTTCGAGCGGGTGAACTGGAGGGTGTGAGGCATGAAGGACCGCCCGGCCCTCGGCATCCTCTTCCTCGTCGTCTTCGTCGACCTCCTCGGCTTCGGGATGGTGATCCCGGTGATGGCGCTCTACGCGCGCATGCTGGGCGCGAGCGAGGCCTCCACCGGCTGGCTCTCCACCCTCTACTCGCTCATGCAGCTCGGCTTCGCCCCGGTGTGGGGGCGACTCTCCGACCGCATCGGCCGCCGCCCGGTGCTGCTGGTCTCGATCGCCATGACGGCGGTGGCCTTCCTCCTCTACGGCCTCGCCGGCAGCTTCGCGGTGCTCCTCGCCTCGCGCGCCTTCGCCGGCGCCGCCACCGCCAACATCGCCATCGCCCAGGCCTACGTCGCCGACGTCACCGCGCCGGAGGAGCGGGCCAAGGGAATGGGGATCATCGGCGCCGCCTTCGGCCTGGGCTTCGTCCTCGGCCCGGCGCTGGGCGGCCTGCTCTCGGCCCACTCGCTGGCGCTCCCCGGCCTCGCCGCCGCCGGCCTCTCCGCCGTGAACCTGGCGGGCGCCTTCTTCCTCCTCCCCGAGCCTGCGCACCGCGGCGCGGCGCCCGTCTCCGGACGAGGGCTGGCGACGCTCCTCGAGGCGCTGCGCCGGCCCGGCGTCCGGCGCGTCATCGTCATCTACTTCCTGGCGGTGGCGGCCTTCAGCGCCATGGAGTCCACCTACGCCTTCCTGGCCACGAACCGGTACCGCCTCTCGGACCGGCACGTGGCCTACGTCTTCGCCTACATCGGCGTGCTCGTCGTCGTCACCCAGGGCGTCCTCATCGGCCCGCTCACCCGCCTGCTGGGCGAGAAGCGGCTCCTCGTCATCGGCGCGTCGCTGCAGGCGGCCGGCCTCGCCTGGCTGCCGTTCGCCGACGGCGTCTCCGGCCTGCTCCTCGCCTCGGCGCCGCTCTCGGTGGGCTCGGGCCTCGCCTCCCCGGCGCTCTCGGCGCTGCTCTCCCGCCTCTCGCCCGACGAGGAGCAGGGGGGGGCGCTGGGCGTGGGGCAGTCGGCGGCCGCGCTGGGGCGCATCCTCGGGCCGGAGAGCGGCACCTTCACCTTCGCGCGCTGGGAGGCGGCTCCCTACCTGGGCGGGGCCGCCATCATGGCCGCGGCGGCGCTGGTGGGGACCACCCTGCGGGGGGAGCGCTCCCGGCCGTAGTATCCTGCGCGGATGCCCGAGCTCCGCAGGGACCCCATCGTCGGACGCTGGGTCATCATCGCCACCGAGCGGGCGCGGCGCCCCGTCGACGTGGGACGGCTCCGGGAGACGCCCCAGGGCGGCCTCTGCCCCTTCTGCCCGGGCCAGGAGGACAAGACCCCGCGCGAGGTCCACGCCGCCGGCCGCCCCGCGGGCGCGGCGCCCAACGGCCCGGGCTGGAAGGTGCGGGTGGTGCCGAACCGCTTTCCGGCGCTGATGATCGAGGGCCACCTCGATCGCGAGCCGGCCGGCATCTACGACCGGATGAACGGCATCGGCGCCCACGAGGTCATCATCGAGACGCCGGAGCACGGCCGGGACATGGCGAACCTCGCCGACCAGGACGTGGCCGAGGTGCTGTTCGCCTTCAAGGCCCGCATCCTCGACCTCCGGAACGACCTGCGCTTTCGCTACATCCTGCTCTTCAAGAACCACGGGACCCTGGCCGGGGCGACGCTGGAGCACCCGCACTCGCAGCTCATCGCGCTGCCCGTGACCCCGCGGTACGTGGCCGAGGAGATCGAGGGCGCCCGGCGCCACTTCGAGCACCGCGAGCGATGCATCTTCTGCGACGTCGTGGTGCAGGAGCGGAAGGACCGGGCGCGGCTGGTCTTCGAGAACGACGGGTTCGTGGTCTTCGCCCCCTACGCGCCCCGCAGCCCCTTCGAGACCTGGGTGGTGCCCAGGCGCCACGAGTCCAACTTCGAGGCCGAGCCCCGGGAGCGGCTCGGCCTCTGCGCCGCGGCGCTGCGCTCGGCGCTGAAGCGCATCGCGGTGGCCCTCGGCGACCCGCCCTACAACTTCATCCTCCACTCCAACCCTCTCCGCGACGCCGCCAGCCCGAGCTACCACTGGCACATCGAGGTGATGCCGGCGCTCACGCACGTCGCCGGCTTCGAGTGGGGCTCGGGCTTCCACATCAACCCGGTGCCGCCCGAGGAGGCGGCCGAGTTCCTGCGACTGGTGGTCACGTGAAGCCGCCCGGGCATCGGGGAGGGGCGCAGCCCCCGTCTTGAATGGAGATCCTCTTCGTCGCCAGCGAGGTCGCGCCCTACTCCAAGACCGGGGGGCTGGGCGACGTCGCCGGGGCGCTGCCGCGCGCCCTGGCGGCGCTGGGGCACCAGGTGGTGGTGGTGACGCCGCGCCACGGCGTCATCGACCCCGGCGCCCACCGGCTCGAGCCGCTCCCCTTCCCCATCGAGGCCGGGGGCCAGGCGGGCGCGCTCTGGGTGGCGCGGGGCCCGGCGACGGTGTTCTTCCTCGAGCACGAGCGCTTCTTCGGCCACCGGCGCGGCGTCTACGCGGAGCCGGGCCACGAGTACGGCGACAACGCCCAGCGCTTCGCCTTCTTCACGCGCGCGGCGCTGGCGCTGCCGGCGCTCATCGGCTTCGCGCCGCGGATCGTGCACCTCCACGACTGGCAGACCGCCCTCGGGGCCTGGCTCCTGCGCCACGAGCACCCGGGCCAGGCCTGGGCGCGCCGGGCCCGGAGCGTCTTCACCATCCACAACCTCGCCTACCAGGGGGTGTTCCCGAAGGAGCTCGTCCCCGGCCTCGGCCTCCCGTGGAGCGTCTTCCGCGTCGACGCCATGGAGTTCCACGACCGGCTGAACTTCATGAAGGCCGGCCTCGTCTTCGCCGACGCGCTCACCACCGTCTCCCCCACCTACGCCCGGGAGATCGCCGGACCCGAGCACGGCGAGGGGCTCGACCGGGTCATCGCCGGCCGGGCGGCGCACCTCCACGGCGTCCTCAACGGAATCGACGTGGAGCAGTGGGACCCCTCGCGCGACCCGCACCTCCCGGCCCACTTCGCCCGCGGCCGGCTCGCCGGCAAGGCGCGGTGCAAGGCGGTGCTCCAGGCGGAGCTGGGGCTCCCGGCGCGTCCCGAGGTGCCGCTCGTCGCCATGGTGGGGCGCCTCGCCGAGCAGAAGGGCGTGGACATCGCGCTCGGGGCGCTGCCCGACCTCCTGGGTCAGGACGTGCAGGTGGCGGCGCTGGGGACCGGGCGCCACGACTACGAGCGGGCGCTCCAGCGGATCGCCGCCGACCGGCCCGAGCGGATGAGCGCCCGGACGCACTTCGACGAGGGGCTGGCCCACCGCATGGAGGCCGGCGCCGACGTCTTCCTGATGCCGAGCCGATTCGAGCCCTGCGGCCTCAACCAGATGTACTCGCTGCGCTACGGGACCGTGCCCGTGGTCCGCGCCGTCGGCGGCCTCGCCGACACGGTGGAGGACTTCGACGGCAAGGCCCGCGGAACCGGGTTCACCTTCCGCGAGTACTCGAGCCGCGCCCTCCTCGGCGCGGTGCGCCGCGCCCTCGACGCCTTCCGCGACCGCGAGGCCTGGGCGGGCCTCGTCGACCGGGGGATGGCGCAGGACAACAGCTGGGCGTCGAGCGCCCGCAAGTACGCCACGCTCTACGAGGAGCTGGCCGGGGACGCCGCGGGCGGAGGCGAACGGCGCTGAGGAGCGGGCGCCAGCGCCACCCAGGAGCGGTCGCCCTGGCGCACCACCCGGTAGACGCGGTCGAGGTGCAGGAAGGTCTCGCCGCCGTCGCGCTCCACCAGCTCGGGGTGCTTGAGCTCGAGGTACCAGAGGGCGGTCTCGGCGAGGGCCGGATGGCCGTCGCGCATGGAGAGGGCGACACCCCAGCGCGCCCAGGGGTTGAGCTCGTCGAGGCTGGCGGGTCGGCGGTCGGCCATGGCCGGCGGATTGTACCCGGGAGGGCGCGCGGGTAAAGCGCGACTTCGACGCGCCGGGTCGCGGCCGGGGTGGCGGTAGACTCCTCCCATGCGCCCCGGCCTTTCCCTGCTCCTCGCCCTTGCCGCCTGCACGCACGCGGAGCGAGCCCCCGCGCCGCCGCCCGGGCTCGAGCTGCCGGGCGAGCGGCACCTGCGCAACGTGCGCCAGCTCACCTTCGGAGGCGAGAACGCCGAGGCCTACTGGAGCTTCGACGGGAGGGAGCTGATCTTCCAGGCGACGCGCGACGGGCGCGAGTGCGACCAGGAGTACGTGATGCGGCCGGACGGCTCGGGGGCGCGGATGGTCTCCACCGGCCGGGGGCGCGTCACCTGCGGCTACTTCTTCCCCGACGGCTCGCGCCTCCTCTACAGCTCGACGCACGAGCTCGGCCCGGCCTGCCCGCCGAAACCCGACCACTCGCTCGGCTACGTCTGGGGCCTCCACGACTACCAGCTCTACACCGCCCGCCCCGACGGCTCCGACCTCCGCCCGCTCTCCCCCGCGCCCGGGTCCTACAACGCCGAGGCGACGATCTCCCGGGACGGCTGGGTGGTGTTCACCTCGACCCGCGACGGGGACCTCGAGCTCTACAAGATGCGGCTCGACGGGAGCGGGCTCGTCCGGCTCACGACCGCGCCCGGCTACGACGGCGGCGCCTTCTTCAGCGCCGACGGGAAGCGCGTCGTCTTCCGCGCCAGCCGCCCGGGGACGCCGGAGGAGCTCGCCGACTACCGCGCCCTCCTGGCGAGGAAGCTCGTCCGCCCCGGCCGGCTCGAGGTCTTCGTCATGGACGCCGACGGCTCGGGCCAGCGCCAGGTGACCCGGCTCGGGGTCGCGAGCTTCGCGCCCTTCTTCCACCCCGACGGCAGCCGGATCGTCTTCGCTTCGAACTTCGGCGACCGCCGGGGCCGGAACTTCGACCTCTTCCTGGTGAACGAGGACGGCACCGGCCTCGAGCGCGTCACCACCTACGAGGGCTTCGACGGCTTCCCCATGTTCTCCCCCGACGGGAGGAGGCTGGTCTTCGCCTCGAACCGGAACGGCAAGGTGCCCGGAGAGACCAACCTCTTCGTCGCCGACTGGGTGGATTGACGAGCCGGCGCGCCGCAGGTGTAGCATCGCGCGCCGTGGTGGACGAGGAGCGCATCGCCGAGCTGCTCGCCGCCGGGGACTCCCGGGCCGCGGCCGAGGCGGTGATCCGCGGCTACGGCCCGGAGATCCTGGGCTACCTGACGCGCGTCCTGCGGTCGGCCGACGACGCCGCCGACGCCCTGTCGTTCTGGGCCGAGGACGTGTGGAGGGGGATGGGCACCTTCCAGGGCCGCAGCTCGGTGCGCGTCTGGTCCTACCGCGTGGCGGCGAACTCCGCCGCCCGCGTCGCCGGCGAGGCCTGGAAGAGGCGGCGCGAGCGGATGCGGACCACCATGGCCTCGCGCATCGCCGCCGACGTGCGCTCGACCACGGCCACCTCGCGGGACCGCGAGGCGGGAGAGCTGGACCGGCTCCGCCACTCGCTCTCGGAGGAGGAGCTCCAGCTCCTCGTCCTGCGCGTCGACCGGCGCCTCTCCTGGCGCGAGGTGGCCGAGGTCCTCGCCCGGGAAGGCGACCCCGTGGACGAGATGGCGGTGCGCAAGCGCTTCGAGCGCCTGAAGGCCAAGCTCGGGAAGCTGGCGAAGGAGAAGGGGCTGCTGAGGTAGGGGCCGCCTACAGGCCGATCACCGTCGCCGGGGCGAGGCTCGCAGGCCCGCCCCCCGAGGCGCGCAGGACGTGCCCCACCACGGTGAAGACGATGCCGAGGACCAGCACGGCGGCCAGCAGCTCGTGCCCTCGGGCGAGCCGGAGCCGAGACAACCACCCGGATCTCCTGGCCATGGCGCTCATGGAGCTCTCTCCTCTCTCCCTGTGATCAGGAGATGGCCACCGGGGCCTGGACGTGACCGCCGCGGCCGCCGCGTCACGTTTCCCGGGTCGGGGCCATCGGATCCTCGAGGCGGCAGGGAGGGCCAGGCCGCCCGCGAACCCGGACCCCGAGGGACGACGCCATGACGACCAGCACCCCGAAGCCGTTCGACCACACCCGCCGCCACGGCATCCTCAAGGACGTCGCCGTCGTGACCCTGGCGGCGCTCCTCGTCGCCGGCTTCCTCGCCCACGCCTGGCGGCCCGGCCCGCGCGCCCCGCAGTCGGTGCAGCCGGCCGCCTACCTCGCCGTCCGGTAGCCTTCCCTCGAAGAGAGCGCGAGGGATGAAGGGCCCCCCGGCGTCTCCCTGCGCCGGGGGGCCTGTCCGTTCGCGCTACTTCCCCAGCCTCTCCGCCGAGAACGGAGCCATGTCCACGGGCGCGGGCCGGCCGAGGACGGCGGCGGAGACCGCATCGGCGGTGACGGGGCACAGGAGGATGCCGTTCCGCGTGTGGCCGGTGGCGTAGTAGAGGCCGGGAAGGGAGGCGGCGCCCAGGACGGGCCGGCCGTCGGGCGAGGCGGGACGGAAGTTGGACCAGGTCTCGAGAACCGGGGCCCGCTCCAGCGCCGGCGCGATCTCGATGGCCAGGGAGAAGACGCTGCGGAGACCGCCGGCGGTGACGCCGCGCTCGTAGCCCACCTCCTCCATCGTCGACCCGCAGAGCACGCGCCCGTCCGCGCGCGGGACGACGTACCCCTTGTCGGAGAAGGCGACGCGCGAGAGCAGCGGCGGCCGGGTGTCGAGGAGGACGATCTGGCCGCGGACCGGCCGCACCGCGCCCGGGGGAAGCGCCGAGCCGGGGACGAGCGTGCTCCAGGAGCCGGCGGCGAGCACCACCGCGCCGGCCTCGATGCGGCCGCGGTCGTGGTCCACCCCGGCGGCGCGCCCGCCCTCCTGGACGATGGCCTTGGCCTGGCCCTGGAGGAACGTGGCGCCGGCGCGGTGGGCCGCGAGGTAGAGGGCGCGGGACAGGGGCCGCGGGTCCACCGAGGACTCCCCCGGGAACCAGATCCCCCCGCGCACGCGCGGCGACAGGGCGGGCTCGAGGCGCCTCGCCCCGTCGCCGTCGAGGACCTCGGCGCGCACGCCCCTCGCCGCGAGCTGCTCGGCGCGGCCGGCGAGGACGCGCGCCGCGGCGTCGTCGAAGGCCAGCTCGAGCGTCCCTCCGCCGCGGAAGCCCACCGGTACGCCCGCCAGCCGCTCCACCTCGGCGGCGAAGGCCGGCCAGCGCTCGAGCGAGGCGGCGCAGAGGTCGAGGAACGGGCCCGGCTCCTCCGCCTCCACGCCGGGCGAGAGGATGCCGGCGGCGGCGCTCGACGCCTCGGCGCCCGGAACCGCCCTCTCGAGCACCAGCACGCTCCGGCCCGCCTGTGCGAGTCGCAGCGCCACGGCGCATCCCTGCACGCCGGCGCCGACGATGACGATGTCGCTCCGCATGCCCCGAGGTTACCCCCCCGGGCCGCGAGCCCGCCATCACTTCGGTGCGCCGACGATGCCGTTCACGAGCAGGTCGAAGAGGTGGTCGCGCCAGCGCTCCGGCTCGACCTCCCGCACCCCGAACAGCCGCGTCATCTCGCGCGCCGAGGAGGCCAGCGCCGCGATGCCGCCCACGGTGAGGACCACGAGCTTGGGGTCGAGCCCGGGCCGCATGGCCACGGCCCCGTTCCCGGACACGAGCCGCTCGGCGGCCTGCTGGACCGGCGCCACCAGCGCCGGCTCGGCCTCGACGAGCTGGGCGAGGAAGGGGCCGCCGTCGAGCGTCTCGCGGATCACGATCTGCGAGCCGACCGGGTCGCGCAGGAGCGCCTCGAGGTAGGCCGAGACCACGCCCGGGGCCCCATCTCCGCGCTCGAGCAGGGCGACGAAGTCCCGCGCCTGGGCCAGCCAGATGGTGCGCAGGATGTCGAGGTAGAGCGCCTTCTTCGAGGCCCAGTGGCGGTACAGGAGCGCGACGTTGCAGCCGGCGCGCCGGGCGATCCCCTGCACCCGCGCCCCGTGGTAGCCGCGCTGGGAGAACTCGAGCCGGGCGGCTTCCCAGAGCCGTTCGGCGATGCCTGGGCGGTGCGCGATCATCTGGCTCTGACTCGCTTCCACGGCTGAACGGCAACTTAAGGACCGCGCTTGACCAGCGTCAAGCCAACCCGACCACGACCAAAAAGGGTGTTACCGCCGCCCGGGCCGTCGCCAGGAGGGTGTAGGGATCGGGTCGTGGCGGGCTCCCGGGCCATCCTTCACCTCGACCTCGACGCCTTCTACGCGTCGGTGGAGCAGCTCGACGACCCCGCGCTCCTGGGCCGCCCGGTCATCGTCGGCGGGCCCTCGGACCGCGGCGTGGTCTGCGCCGCGAGCTACGAGGCGCGCCGCTTCGGCGTGCGCTCGGCGATGCCCACGGCGCGGGCGCGCCGGCTCTGCCCCGGCGGCGTCTTCCTCGCGCCGCGCTTCGATCGCTACGGCGAGCTCTCGGACCGGGTCTTCGGCATCTACCGCCGCTACACGCCGCTCGTCGAGCCGCTCTCGCTCGACGAGGCCTTCCTCGACGTCACCGCCAGCCGTGCGCTCCACGGCGCCGGCGCGGAGGTGGCCCGGGCCATCAAGCGCGCGGTCCGGGAGGAGTGCGGGCTCGCCGTCTCCGCCGGCGTCGCCGAGGGGAAGATGGCGGCCAAGATCGCCACCGACATGGGGAAGCCGGACGGGCTCGTCGAGGTGCCGGCGGGCGGCGTCCGCGCCTTCCTGGCGCCGCTCCCGGTGTCCCGGATCTTCGGCGTCGGGCCGGCCACCGAGGCGGCGCTGCGGCGGCTGGGCGTCGTCTCGGTCGGCGACCTCGCGGCGGCGGACGAGGCGGCGCTGCGCCGCGCCCTGGGCAGCGCCGGGCCGGATCTCGCTCGCCTGGCGCGCGGCGAGGACCCGCGCGAGGTGGAGCCCGGCGTCGCCGCGAAGAGCGTCGGCTCGGAGGACACCTTCGAGCAGGACCTGGCGGGCGAGGAGGCCCTCCTCCCGCACCTCCGGGAGCAGGCGGAGCGCGTGGCGCGGCGGCTTCGGGCGGCGGGGCTCGCCGGGCGGACCGTGACCCTGAAGCTCAGGTACGCCGATTTCGAATCGGTGACGCGGCGGGTGACGCTCGGCGCCCCCACCGACGACGGCCGGGCCATCTACCTCGCCGCCCGCGCGCAGCTCGGCCGCGCCGACCTGGGGCGGGCGGTGCGGCTCACCGGCATCGCCGTCTCCGGGTTCGGCGAGGACGACACCCAGCTCGACCTCTTCGCGCCCCAGGGGACCGAGAGCTCGGGGCGCCGGCGCGCGCTCAACGCCGCCATCGACGCCATCGCGGAGAAGTTCGGCGAGGGATCGGTGCGGCCCGCGTCCGGCGCCGGCGAGCGGAGCATCCGCTGGATGCCGAAGCCGCGGGGAGGGGAGGAGTAGGCGACCTCGACCCGAGGTGAATGTCTTCCCTCTCCCCCGGATGGGGAGAGGGCTAGGGTGAGGGGGGGGCCGTCAGTGCTTCATGGGCGGGTCGCCCGCGGCCTTGCGCACCCGCTCCACGATCTCGTCCATCCCCACGCTCTTGGGGATGTACCCCTGCGCCCCCAGCAGCTCCGATTCCCACTCGAACCCGTAGGCGCTGAGGATGAGGATGGGGACGGCGGCCCCGCGCGGGTCCGCGCGCATCCGCTCCATCACCCCCCACCCGTCGAGCACCGGCATCTTGAGGTCGAGGAGCACGATGCCGGGCAGCTCCTCCTTCACCCGCTGCAGCGCCACCTCGCCGTTCTCGGCCTTCTGCACCGGGTAGCCGGCCTGGGCGAGCACCTCCGCCACCGTCTCGCGGAAATCGTCGTCGTCGTCGACGACCAGGATGTACTGGCCTGGGGTCATGGGGCCGGCGGGCCTCGAAGCGTCTCGGCGATCTCATTCGCGATGCGCCGGGCGTCAAGCAGCCTCTCGGGGGCGAGCGACACCGCGCCCACGACGGGGTGGCCGCCACCCCCGTAGCGCTCGCAGATGCGGGCGATGTCGTGGGTCCGCGGAACGGCCGACCAGGGGTTCGACCCCACCCCGACCTTGGCCCGCTTCGCGTCGCAGGTGACGGTGACGGCGTAGCGCGCCGCGGGGAAGAGGTCGTAGGGGATGAACTTGTTCGGCGCCTCCACACCGGCCTCGGAGAGGTCGGCCTCGACGACGCCGCGGTCGAGGCGGGCCAGGGCCCGGTACGACTCCAGGGCCCGGGCGTGGCGCGCGAGCACCGGTGCCAGGGGCCCCGCCACCCAGGGCTCGGCGGCGATGGCGGCGAGGGGCTCCCCCTGGAAGGCCCGGATGAGCCGCGCGGGGAAGTCCGGGTCCTTGCTTGCCTCCAGCACCGCCATGATCCGCAGGGCCGGCTCCTCGAGCCGCACCGCGACCCGCGCCGAGGGAAAGCGGGCGGCGTCGATGACGTCGGCCCAGCGCACCAGCTCCTCGAGGTCGGGGGCGCGCCAGCCGAACCGCTCGCCGAGCACGCGGCTCATGAAGCCGGTGTTCGACGGCGCGGCCGGGTCCCAGAACTTCGTCCCGCTCCGGTCGGCCTCGAACGCGGCCCGGTCCGACGCCGCCTGGAAGGCGCTCTGGTGGTGGTCGAACCACCAGTGAAGTCCGGGCGAGGGCGAGAAGCGGAAGTCGACGACGGCGTTCAGGTCGCCGTCGAAGGCGTCGGGCCCGAAGGGGTCCCCCTGCTGGTGCTGCACCGGTGCGAAGGCGGTCTCGGACAGGCGCTCCCGCCCCTCGAGGAAGCGGGAGAGGACCGCCGCCGAGGCGGCGCCGTCGAAGCAGTTCGCGTGGTAGAGGAGCTTGAGGCGCATGCGGGCGGCATCCTCGGAGCGGGCCGCGTTGCGGTCAAGCAATCGAATGCCGCCGGCCCCGGCCCCGCGCCCGGCCCGCGGGGGTCGCCCGGGCCGGCGGGGCGCGGAACTTTGAACGGCTCCGCGGACCGGGGGTAGACTCCCCCCGGCATGGAGGCCACGCGCGTCGGCGCGCTGCTCGAGGACCGGAAGTTCGACCTGCGGCTCACGCTCGTCGCCGGACGGCGAGGCCTCTCCCGCAAGATCGCCTCCACCCGCATCCAGAAGCCCGGCCTGGTCCTGGCCGGCTACACCGACCACCTCCACGGCGAGCGGCTCCAGCTCTTCGGCAACACCGAGATGAGCTACCTCCGGTCCCTCCCCCGGGAGCGGGCCACCGAGATCCTGCGGAAGTTCTTCGGGGCCGGCATCTGCTGCCTGGTGGTGACCAAGGGGATCGAGATCCCCCCGGAGATGGCCGCCGCCGCCGACGAGGCGGGCGTGCCGGTCCTGCTGACGAGCCACCTCTCCAGCCACTTCATCGCGGCCATCCAGGGCTACCTCCAGGACATCCTGGCCTCGCAGACGTCGATGCACGGCGTCCTCCTCGACGTCTTCGGCGTCGGCATCCTCCTCCTCGGCAAGAGCGGGATCGGCAAGAGCGAGATCGCCCTCGACCTCGTCATGCGCGGCCACCGGCTCGTCGCCGACGACATCGTCGACATCAAGCGCCGCGGACCCGACTCGGTCCACGGCCAGGGCTCCGAGATCATCAAGCACCACATGGAGGTACGCGGCCTCGGGATCATCAACATCAAGGACCTCTTCGGCGTCGCCGCCATCCGCGATCGGAAGAAGATCGAGATCGTGCTCGAGCTGGTGGACTGGGACCCGCACGTCGAGTACGACCGGCTCGGCGTCGAGGACAAGCGCTTCAAGATCCTGGACGTCGAGGTCCCCATGCTCATCGTGCCGGTGCGCCCGGGCCGGAACATGACGACCATCGTCGAGGTCGCGGCCCGCAACCACCTCCTCAAGCTCCAGGGCCACCATTCGGCGCGCGACTTCCAGGAGCGGCTCAACCGCGCCATCGCCCTGGCGCCGGGGGCGCGCGGCGGCGAGGCAGACGTGGAATGAGCGCGCCCGCGGCGGGCGAGACGCAGGTCGTCATCCTCACCGGCGTCTCGGGCTCGGGGAAGTCGACCGCCCTCCGCGCCCTCGAGGACGCCGGCTGGTACTGCGTCGACAACCTTCCGGTCGTGCTCCTCGACCGGCTGGTCGAGCTCTCGGAGCAGGCGGGCGGCAGGGTGCCGAGGCTCGCCCTGGTCGTCGACGCCCGCGACACCCGCTTCCTCCCCGAGGCGCCGCGGGCCATCGCCTCCCTGCGCCGCCGCGGCGCGCGCGTCGACGTCCTCTTCCTCGACGCCTCGGACGAGTCGCTGGTGCGCCGCTACTCCGAGACCCGGCGCCGCCACCCCCTGGCCGGCGAGGCCGGCTCCGTGCCCGAAGGCATCGCCGCGGAGCGCAGGGCCCTCCAGCCGCTGAAGGACGTCGCCGACGAGGTCGCGGACACGACGCTCCTCAACGTCCACGAGCTCAAGCAGCTCATCTTCTCCCGCTTCGTCGAGGGCGGGTCCGGGCGCATGGGCGTCACCGTGGTCTCCTTCGGCTTCCGCAACGGGCTCCCGGCGCACGCCGACCTCGTGCTCGACGTCCGCTTCCTCCCCAACCCCTACTTCGTCCCCGCGCTCCGGCCGCAGGCCGGCACCGATCCGGCGGTGCGCGATTTCGTCCTGGGGCAGCCGGACGCCCGCGCCTTCCTCGACCGGCTCGCGGACTTCGGCGCCTTCCTCCTGCCCCGCTACCGCGCCGAGGGGAAGAGCCACCTCACCCTGGCCATCGGCTGCACCGGGGGGCGCCACCGCTCGGTGGCCATCGCCGAGGAGCTGGCGCGGCGCTTTCGCGAGGGCGGCACGCCGGCGCGGGTCTGGCACCGCGACGTCGAGAAGGAGTAGCGGCCGCATCGCCCCTGGCGGTAGAAGGCCCCCGGAGGCGCCGAATGGTGGGCGTCGTCGTCGCCACGCACGGCCGGCTCGGCGAGGAGCTCCTCGCCACCTGCGCCGCGGTCTGCGGTCCGCTCGATCGGGCGCGCGCCGTCTCCCTGTCCGCGGACCGGCCGGTGGAGGAGGGGCGCGCCGCCCTGGGCGACGCCATCCGCGAGCTCGACGACGGGGACGGCGTTCTCGTGCTCACCGACATGTTCGGCGGCACCCCCGCGAACCTGGCGCTCGGCTTCCTCGGCGGCAAGGTCGAGGTCGTCACCGGCGTCAACCTCCCCATGCTCCTCAAGCTCACCACCGCCCGCGAGGGCGGCGCCGGGCTCGGGGCGGTGGCGGAGCTCATCGCCGGCTACGGGCAGAAGAACGTGACCCTGGCGAGCCAGCTCCTGCGGGACCGGGGCGGCAAGGCGACGCCGTGATCGCCCTGGTCCGCGTCGACAACCGGCTCCTCCACGGCCAGATCCTCGAGGCCTGGGTCCCGCGCCTCGGGGCCCGGCGCATCCTGGTCGCCGACGACGAGGCGGCGCGGACGCCGCTGGCCCGCGCGGCGATGACGCTGGCGCTGCCCCCGGACCTCCCCGCCGACGTCGAGCCGCTCGAGGCGGTGGAGTGGGACCGGGTCGCGGCCTCCCCCGAGCCGGTGCTGGTCCTGGTCCGGGATGTGGAGGGGCTCCGGCGCGCCGCCGCCCGCGGGCTCACCCCGGCGCTCTCGCCGCGGCTCAACGTGGGCAACGTGCACTTCGCGCCGGGACGCCGGCCGGTGACCGCCTCGGCGTACCTGGCCCCGGAGGAGGTCGAGGAGCTGCGGGCCCTCTCCGCCGCGGGCTTCGCCGTCGACCTCCGCGCCGTGCCCTCCGACTCCCCCCTGGGGATCGACGAGGTGGAGCGGCGCACCCGATCGCCCGGCTGAAGGGTACACTTCTCGACACGTGGGCCTCCTCCTCCTCGCCGCCGTCGCCGGTCTCGCCGCCGTCGAGCGCAAGGGCTTCTTCCAGGCGATGCTCTCGCGCCCCGCGGTCCTGGGCCCGCTCGCCGGGATGGCCGTCGGCGACGCCTCCGCGGGCCTGCTCGTCGGGGTGCCGCTCGAGCTCCTCTTCCTGGGCGCCGTGAACCTGGGGGCGGCGCTGCCGCTCCACGAGGCGCTCTGCGCCGCGGCGGCGGCCGGGGGCGCGGCGCTCGGCACCTCGCGGTACGGCCTGCCCGCCCCGGCGGCCGCGGCGGTGGCCTGCGCCGCCGGGCTGCCGCTGGCCGTCGCCGGGCGCGGCGTCGACGCCCTGGTGGAGCGCGCCAACGACCGGCTGGCCGCCCGGGCGGCGCGCCGGCTCGAGGCCGGCGACCCCGCCGCGGCCATGCGCTGCAACCTCCTCGGGCTCGCCCTGCCCTTCGCGCTCGGCGCGGCGCTGGCGCCGCTCGGCGCCGGGGCGGCGGCCGGCGCGGCGGCGGCCCTGCTGCGAGCGGCGCCGGGCCTGGCCCGGCCGCTGGCGCTCGCCTTCGCCGCGTTCGCAGCCCTCGCCTGCGCCGCCGGCGTGCGCGCGCTGCGCGCCGGCGGCGCGCCGCGGACCTTCTACGCGGCGGCCCTCCTGGCGCTGGGCGTCGCCGCCGCCGGCGGGAGGATGGCGCAGTGAGCCTGGCCCGGCCGGCGCTGTGGCGATCCTTCTGGCGCTGCTTCTTCCTCCAGGCCGCCTGGAACCGGCGCGGCATGCAGAACCTCGGCTTCGCCTACGCCATCGACCCGGCGCTGCGCGCGCTCTACCCGGACCCGGAGCGGCGCCGCGCGGCCCTGGCGCGCCACCTCGGCTTCTTCAACTGCCACCCCTACATGGCCGCGGCCATCCTCGGCGGCGCCATCCACCACGAGGAGCGGGTGGCGCGGGGCCAGGAGCCGCCGGGGTCGGCGGTGGCCTACAAGTCGGCCCTCCAGGGGCCGCTCGCCGCCGTGGGCGACGGCTTCTTCTGGACGGCGCTCCGGCCCTTCGCGGGCGCCCTCGCCGCCGCCGGCGCCCTGCTCCTGGGCTGGCCGGCGGTGCTGGCGGCGTTGCTCCTCTACAACGGCGTCGCCCTCTCCCTCCGGGTGCGCCTCTTCCGCCAGGGCTACCTGCGCGGCGACGCCGTCGTCGAGCCCATCGGCAGCCTCGACCTGCCGCGGCTCGCCGGGGGCCTGCGCCTGGGGGCGGCGGCGCTCTGCGGGCTCGCGGCGGCGCTCGTCGTCCGGCGCGCCGGGGCGTCGCTCGGGGCGGAGGGCTGGGTCCTCGCGGCCGGCGCGGCGGTGGCGGGCGAGCGGGCGCTGGCCCGAGGTGCAGCGCTCCTCCCCCTGGCCTCGGCGTCCCTGGGCGCCGGCCTCCTCCTCGGCGTCCTCTCGTCCCGCTGGCAGGGAGGGCCCTGAGTGGCGCGGCTGGAGCGCACCTTTCTCATCGTGAACTCGCTCGGGCTCCACGCCCGGGCGGCGGCGCAGCTGGTGCAGGCGGCCAACCGGTTTCGCTGCGAGATCCTGGTGGAGAAGGACGGCACCGAGGTGAACGGGAAGAGCATCATGGGGGTCCTGACCCTGGCGGCGGGGAAGGGCGCCGAGATCCGCGTGGTCTGCGAGGGCGAGGACGCCGAGCCGGCGATGGCCGACGTGGCTCGCCTGGTCGAGACCGGCTTCGGGGAGCGGTGATGGCGAGCTCGACCACGCTCATGGGGCTGGCCGCCTCCCCCGGGATCGCGGTGGGGCGCGTCTGGCTCGTCGATCGCCGCAAGGTGAAGACGCCGCGGCGCGAGCTGACCGAGGACGAGGCCGAGGACGAGCTCCGGCGCCTCCACCGCGCCCTGGCCGAGAGCGACCAGCAGCTGGCCGCGGTGCGCGAGAAGGTGGCCAGGCTGGAGGGCACCGAGCACACCGCCATCATCGACATGCACCGGATGATGCTGAAGGACGAGATGCTGGTCCGCGAGGCGGAGCGGCTGGTGGGGCACGACCACCTGAACGCGGAGTGGGCGGTGAAGCGGGCCGTCCGCAAGATCAAGGCCGCCTTCGCCGACGCCTCGGACCCCTACTTCAAGGAGCGGCGCGCCGACGTCGACTACGTCGGCGAACGCATCATCAAGAACCTCCTGGGCCAGGCGCCCGACGTCGAGGAGCCGCCGCCGGAGGGGGCCATCGTCGTGGCCCACGACCTGTCGCCGGCCGACACCGCGCTGCTGCTGCACGAGCGAAGGGTCGCGGGCTTCGTCACCGACCTGGGCACGAAGACCAGCCACACCTCCATCGTCGCCCGGGCGCTGGGCATCCCGGCGGTGGTGGGCGTGGCCCGGGTCTCGGCGCTGGCCGACCGCGGCGGCTGGATCGTCGTCGACGGAGGCCGCGGCCTGGTCATCCTCGACCCCGGCCCCGGCGACCGGAACGACTACGAGGCGGCGCGCGAGCGCTACCAGGCCGGCGAGCGCCTGCTCCTGGCCACGCGCGACCTCGCCGCCACCACGCTCGACGACGTCACCGTGCGGCTCGTCGGCAACATCGAGTTCGCCGAGGAGGTGGAGAGCCTGCTGGCCCACGGCGGCGAGGGGGTGGGCCTCTACCGCACCGAGTTCCTCTACATGGGAAGGGTCGACCTCCCCACCGAGGAGGAGCACTACCAGGACTACCGGCAAATACTGGAGTCGCTGGCGCCGCGGCCGGTGACCATCCGCACCTTCGACCTCGGGGCCGACAAGCTCCCCGCCGGCGTGAAGGGCCACGCCGAGAACCCGGCGCTGGGGCTGCGGGCGCTCCGCTACTGCCTGCGCCAGCCCGACCTGTTCCGCGCCCAGCTCCGCGGGCTCCTGCGCGCCTCGGCCCACGGGAACCTCAAGGTCATGTTCCCCATGGTGAGCGGCGTCGCCGAGCTGCGCGCCGCGCGCCGCCTCCTCCTCGACGTCGCCGAGGACCTCCGGCGGGAGGGGACCGAGCCGAGGATGCCGCCGATCGGGATCATGGTGGAGCTCCCCAGCGCCGCCATGGTCGCCGACCGCCTCGCCATCGAGTGCGACTTCCTCTCCATCGGCACCAACGACCTCATCCAGTACTCGCTCGCGGTCGATCGCCAGAACAAGGACGTCGCCTACCTCTACACGCCCCTCCACCTCGCGGTGCTCCGCACCCTGCAGCGCATCTGCGAGGCGGGGCGGGCGGCCGGCATCCCGGTGTCGATGTGCGGCGAGATGGCGGGCGAGCCCGTCTACGCCCTGGTCCTCCTCGGCCTGGGCCTCTCCGAGCTCTCCATGAACGGCCCTTCGATCCCGCTCGTGAAGCGCGTCATCCGCGCCGCCAGGGCCGCCGACGGCCGCGCCCTCCTGGCCCGCTGCCTCGAGCTCACCGCCGCCGAGGACATCGACCGCGAGGTCCGGACCGAGATGGCCCGCCGCTTCCCCGGGATGTTCGAGCTCTTCGAGCCCTCGGTGGGGCCGGTGGCGGGTTGAGCGCCGTCCGCGATGACGGACGGTCCTTCGCTCTCTTGACACTCCGCTCGGGGAGGGCCTAGCTTCCCGGCTCCCCCGTCCGCTCGAGGGCCCGCCCCATGCCGCACAGCGATTACCTCTTCACCTCCGAGTCGGTCACCGAGGGCCATCCCGACAAGATGGCCGACCAGATCTCGGACGCGGTGCTCGACGCCGTGCTGGCGCAGGACAAGCGCGGCCGCGTCGCCTGCGAGACGCTGCTCAAGACCGGCTACGTCATGATCGCCGGCGAGATCACCACCGCGGCGCGAATCGACTACTCCACGCTCGCCCGGAAGGTGGTCCGCGACATCGGGTACACCGACGGCACCATGGGCTTCGACGGCAACGCCTGCGGCGTGCTCGTCGCCGTGGACCAGCAGTCGCCCGACATCGGCCAGGGCGTCGACACCGGGGGCGCCGGCGACCAGGGGATGATGTTCGGATTCGCCTGCGACGAGACGCCGGAGCTCATGCCGGCGCCCATCCAGTACGCCCACGCCGTGACCCGCCAGCTGGCGCGGGCGCGCCGCTCCGGCGTCGACTTCCTGCGGCCCGACGGGAAGAGCCAGGTCACGGTGGAGTACCGCGGCGGGCGCCCGGCGCGCATCGACGCGGTCGTCGTCTCCACCCAGCACGCCGACGGCGTCTCCAACAAGAAGCTCCACGCGGCGGTCCGCGAGGAGGTGGTGGCCCGCGCCCTGCCCAAGCGGCTCCTCGACCGGAAGACCAAGCTCCTCATCAACCCGACCGGCCGGTTCGTCATCGGCGGCCCCATGGGCGACACCGGCGTCACCGGCCGGAAGATCATCGTCGACACCTACGGCGGCATGGGCCGCCACGGCGGCGGCGCCTTCAGCGGCAAGGACCCCTCCAAGGTGGACCGCTCCGCCGCCTACATGGGCCGCTACATCGCCAAGAACGTGGTGGCCGCCGGCCTGGCGACCCGGTGCGAGGTGCAGGTGGCCTACGCCATCGGCGTCGCCGACCCGGTCTCGGTGATGGTGGAGACCTTCGGCACCGCCGCCGTCCCCGAGGGGCGGATCGAGCGCGCCGTCCGGGAGGTCTTCCTCCTCACGCCGCGCGGCATCATCGAGGGGCTCGACCTCCTGCGCCCCATCTACGTGAAGACCGCCGCCTACGGCCACTTCGGCCGCACCGAGAAGGAGTTCACCTGGGAGCGCACCGACCGGCGCGAGGCGCTCCGCGAGGCGGCGGGGGTGCGCACCCGGGCGCGCGCGGTGGGGTAGCCGCGGGCCGATGAGCCTCGCCGCCGCGTTCCTCCTCGGCCTCGTCCAGGCGGCGACCGAGTTCCTCCCGGTCTCCTCCACCGCCCACCTCCTGGTCTTCGGCGAGCTCCTCGGCCAGCGGCTCTCCGACGAGCGCTTCCGGGCGTTCGTGGCCGTCATCCAGGCCGGCACGACCCTGGCGGTGGTGGCCTACTTCCGCACCGACCTGGCGCGCCTCGCCGCCGCCGCCCTGGGCTCGCTCCGCCGGCTGCGCCCCCTGGAGACGCCGGTCTCGCGGCTCGCCTGGTGGATCGCGCTCGGCACCGTCCCGGCCGCGGCGCTGGGCAAGCTCCTGGAGGAGCGCATCGAGGCGCTCGGAAACGCGGTCATCGCCCTCTCCCTCGTGGCCTGGGCCCTGGTCCTGGTCGTCGCCGAGAGCCGATCCCGGCAGGAGCGCGGCGTCGAGGAGATGGGGGCCGCCGACGCCATCTGGGTGGGCCTGGCCCAGGCGGCGGCGCTGGTACCCGGCACCTCGCGCTCGGGGTCGACCATCGCCGCCGGGATGCTCCTGGGCCTCCGCCGCGAGGCGGCGGCCCGCTACAGCTTCCTGCTCTCCGTGCCCATCACGCTCGGCGCCGGGTTCTACAAGCTCGGCAGGGTCCTGCCGGCGCTGCGCGCCGAGCCCGCCTGGGCGCTCGCCGCGGCGGTGGGCACGATCGTCTCCTTCCTCTTCGGCCTCGCCGTCATCGCCTGGCTCCTGCGCTGGCTGCGGACCCGGACGCTCTGGCTCTTCGTCGGCTGGCGGCTGGCGGCGGCCGCCGTCGTCGCCGGGCTCCTCTGGACGGGCACCCTCCCCGCCTCCGACGAGTGGCCTCCGCCCCCCGCGGCCGGGGGACGCCGTTGACCTTCGAGCCCCTCCGCCGGGCGCTGGCCGCCCGCGTCCGCGCCGAGTTCCGGCTCGACGTCTTCCCCGCCGGGCACCTGCCGCACGGCGGCTTCCGGGCCGGCGCGGTCCTCGTCCCGCTGCTCCTGAAGGACGGCGAGCCCTCCGTGCTCCTCACCCGCCGCGGCCGCCACCTCTCCCGCCACCCGGGCCAGCTCAGCTTCCCCGGCGGCGCCATCGACCGCGGCGAGAGCGCGCTCGAGGCGGCGCTGCGGGAGGCGCGCGAGGAGGTCGGCCTCGACCCGGCCGAGGTCGAGATCCTGGGGCGGCTCGACGAGACGCTGGTGCTGGCCTCGCCCTTTCGCTTGACGCCCTGGGTGGGCCGCGTGCCATATCCCTACGCCTACGCCCCGCACCCGGGCGAGGTGGAGGAGATCCTCTTCGTGCCCCTGGCAGCGCTGTCGCGGTCCGGCGCCCACCACACCGAGGTCCGAGCCGCCTACGGCGTGGACCAGGAGGTGCACGTCTACGAGGTCGGCGGCGAGCACGTCTTCGGCGCCACGGCGCGGATCCTCTGGCAGCTCCTGGCGGCATGGAGAAGCGCGTGAACCTCCACCCGGTGATCCTGGCCGGCGGCTCGGGGACCCGCTTCTGGCCGCTGTCGCGCCAGCGCCGGCCCAAGCAGTTCCTGCCGCTGGCCGGCGACCTCCCGCTCCTCGCCGCCACCGCGGCCCGGCTGCCGCCGCTCGCCCGCCTGGCGCAGACGCTGGTGGTCTGCGGCCCTTCCCACGTCGCCGCGGTGCGCCGCCTCCTCCCGCGGCTGCCGCGGGCCAACCTCCTCGTCGAGCCCTGCGCGCGGAACACCGCGCCCTGCGTCGGCCTGGCCGCGCTCCACGT
>DATBLK010000023.1:0-2263 GCA_036555405.1 Anaeromyxobacteraceae bacterium | reverse complement strand
GCCTCATCCACGTGATGGAGAACCTCTCCGACCCGTCCAAGCTCGGGGGCGGCATCGCCGTCGCCTTCGTGGCCACGGTCTACGGCGTGGGCTCGGCCAACCTCCTCTTCCTCCCGATGGCGACCAAGCTGAAGCGCAAGGTCGGCCTGGCCAGGGAGCGGAGGGTGCTCATCACCGAGGGCGTGCTCGCCATCCAGGAGGGGCTGAACCCGCGCGTCCTCGAGGAGAAGCTCCGCGCCTACACCGGCGAGGAGGGCCACGGGAACGCGAGCCAGGCGCCGGCCAGGGCGGCCTAGCGCAGGAGGAGCCCGTGTCCGGCAGGAAGAAGAGGAAGGCGCACGAGGAGGAGCACGAGAACCACGAGCGCTGGCTCGTGTCCTACGCCGACTTCATCACCCTGCTCTTCGCCTTCTTCGTGGTGATGTACTCGGTGTCCCGCGTGGACAGCAAGAAGCTGCAGCAGGTGGTCTCCGGCATCCGCTGGGCCATGCATTTCGAGGGCACCGGCGGCCTGGCGCAGATGCCGGTCTTCGAGGGGCCGCCCTCCGAGGGCGGCGGCATCGCCGGGATGAGCGGGGCCAGGACGCTGAACCCGGAGCAGCGCCGGGCCATCGAGTCCATCCGGCGCCGCGTCGAGAACCGCGTCCGCCCCTACGTGATGGAGAAGGCCGGCGCCGCCGCGGTCGCCGTCGAGGTGAGCGAGAGGACGGTGAAGATCCGGCTCGCCGCGGGCGAGTTCTTCGAGGCCGGCGAATCGGCGCTGCGCCCCCGGGTCCTGCCGGTCCTCGACGCCCTCGCCGAGGAGGTCGTGCCCCTGAACCGGCCGCTCCAGGTCGAGGGGCACACCGACGACGTCCCGGTGTCGGGGTCCCGCTTCCGCGACAACTGGGAGCTGTCCGCGGCTCGCGCCGCCACGGTGGCGAGTTATCTGGAGAGGGCCCACCGGGCCCCGCCCCGGAACCTGAGCGCGGCGGGCTTCGCCGACACCCGGCCGCTGGCCAGGGGCGAGACGCCCGAGGTGCGCGAGCAGAACCGCCGGGTGGAGCTGGTCGTCGAGCTGGAGGTCCCCGAGGAGACCCCGGCGAGGGCCCAGCGCCGCGAGCCGGCGCGGCTTCCGTTCCCCTGACGGCGGGAGCTCAGCCGGCCGCCTCGACCACTTCCAGGATGCGCGCCGGGATGCGGTCGAGGGGCAGGACGTCGTCCACGGCGCCGAGCTCGACCGCGACCTTGGGCATCCCGTAGACCACGCAGGTCGCCTCGTCCTGCGCCAGCGTCCGGGCGCCGGCCCGCTTCATCTCCAGCAGACCCTGGGCCCCGTCCCCGCCCATGCCGGTGAGGATGGCGCCCACGGCGTTGCGGCCGGCCGCCTGGGCCACGCTCCGGAACATGACGTCGACCGAGGGGCGGTGGCGGTTCACCCGAGGGCCGTCCTTCACCTGGACGTGGTAGCGGGCGCCGGAGCGGCGCAGGAGGAGGTGCCGGTTGCCGGGGGCCACCAGCGCCACCCCCGGGACCACCGAGTCGCCGTCGGCGGCCTCCCGCACGTCCAGGCGCGCGGCCTCGTCGAGCCGGCCGGCGAAGTACCGGGTGAACTGCTCGGGCATGTGCTGGGTGATCACCGTCCCCGGCGAGTTCGCCGGCATCGCCCGCAGGATGCGCTCGATGGCCACCGTGCCGCCGGTGGAGGCGCCGAGGGCGAGGATCTGGTTGGTGGTCCGGGTGAGCGCCCTGGGCTCGCCGTGCTCCGGGGCCGGGTGCGGCGCCGCCGGCCTCCGCAGCGGCGCCCGGGCCGCGGCCTTCAGCTTCTCGGCGAGCAGCGGGGCCATGTCCCCCACGGTGAAGGACGACCCCGGCTTGCACATCACGTCGACGGCGCCGGCGGCCAGCGCCTCGAGCGCGAGCGCGCCCCCCGCCGCCGTCAGCGACGAGACCACCACCACCGGGACCGGGTGGTAGCGCATGAGCTTCCTCAGGAAGGTGATCCCGTCCATCCGCGGCATCTCGACGTCCAGGGTGAGGACGTCGGGCCGGCGCTGCACGACGAGGTCGCGGGCCACGTAGGGGTCCGGGGCCGCGCCGACGACCTCGATCTCCGGGTCGCGGGCCAGCTCCAGGGCGAAGATCTGGCGCACCACCGCCGAGTCGTCGACGATGAGCACCCGGGTCACGGCACCCCGCCTCCCGCGGGGAGGAGCTTCAGCGCCAGGTCGATGCGGCGGCCCTCCTCCTCGAGGAGCGTGGCCGCGCAGGCGGCTCCCGCCAG
>DATBLK010000400.1:0-2379 GCA_036555405.1 Anaeromyxobacteraceae bacterium | reverse complement strand
CTCAGGTGGGAGAGGGGCGCGAGGTCCGGTACGGATGCGGACACCTCGCGCAGGTGGGCGAGCATCCGCAGGGCCAGCGCGTGGCGCGAGCCGCCCGCCTCCAGGACGCTCAGCAGCTCGGCGAGGGTCAGGTGCCTGGACGCCAACTTTCCGTCCTCACGAAAAACGTCTTGCTGGCCGGCAATCGTATCGGCTCGCGCCAGACTTAGCAAGTCCTGCAACGCGGGCGATGGCCCAGCGTGCGACGAATGGCACGCGGAAAGGCGTTCGCCCGCGAGCGCCCCAGCACCCCCTAACCTGCCGCGGGACTGAAAACCCCGGAGGGATGAGGGCATGTCTGGGCAGCGTAACGACCCGGCGGGCAGTCGATGGTGAAGGACTACCCCTCGGCTCCCGGCTTCAACTACCCGAGTCCGGAGTACCCCGCCGACGTTCCGCCGCTGGACTTCGTGGCCCGGCTCGCCCGCCTGGGCCTGCGCCTGCGCGACGACGGTCTGCTCCTCGTGGTCGTCGGCCCCGACGCCGTCGCGGCGGAGCCCTGGTGGCCCTCGCTCGACCGCCGGCTCGCCCACTGGGCGCCGTGGCTCGCCGACAGCGCGGCCGTGGTCGAGGAGGTGCGCGAGAGCGGGACGCCGGCGGAGATCCGGGAGTTCCTGCGGTCGCTGGCCGAGCCGCTCGCCGGGCTCGCCCGGGAGGCGGCCGGGGGCCGGCAGGCGTTCGCAGAGCTGCTCGCCGGCGACCTCGAGGGCGCCGACCTGACCGTCGCCTGCGCCGCCGCCGGGGTGGTCAAAGTCCTTCTCGACGCGATCGCCGAGGAAGTGGAGGCGGCGGAGCTGGAGGAGGCGCTGCTGCTGGGGGTATGGACGGCGTGGCCCGGCCTCGCCGCGGGCGGGACCCTGGAGTGACGAACCCAGCCCCCGTCGTCCACGTCCGGCGTTACCCCGCCGTCCCCGAGCTGGACCTGGGAACGAAGCGGCACCCGCCGCCGCCGCCGCTGGATCTCCTCGCCCGACTGACCCGCTTGGGCATCCGACTCCGGGACGACGGGAATCGCCTGCGGGCCGAGGTGCCGGAGACCGCCCTCCGGCACCGCGCCTGGCCGGCCCTCGACCGGGCGCTGGCGCGGTACGCGCCCTACCTGGCCGACCAGGCGGCGACGGTCGATACGGTGCGCAGGCGGTTCGACGCCGAACGCCTGCGGGCGGCGCTGCGGCGGTTCCAGCCGCCGCTGGTCGAGGTGGGGCACGAGACGGTGGGCGGGGTGAAGCGGTGGGAGCGGCTGCTCGCCGGGCCGCTCGCCGGCGCCGAGCTGGACCTCGCCTGCGCCGCCTACGCCCGGCTCCGGGAGGTGGAGATGGTGCTGCGAACCGAGGGTGAGGCGGAGGCGCCGTTCCGATGCTGACCGCGCGAGAGCCGGGCGGTGGCCTCGCCGCCGGACGGGCGGCCGAGTCTCGGCCTCCCGAGCCTTCGAAGCTCGCGAGCCGCCTGGGGGATCCCCCCGGCTGGCGACGAGCGGCCGGCGGGAGCTCGATCGAGCGGCGCTTCGCGTTTCCGACCTATGTGCAGTTGGCGCGGTTCGTCCAGACGGCGACGGCGGTGGCGGCCTTCGTCGACTACCCCCCGGACCTACGGGTGCGCGAGCGCGAGGCCACGGTCCGCCTCCGCGCCCGCGACGCCGCCGGCCTGGGCGCCGACGCCCTGGAGCTGGCCGCGGCCGTGAACCGATGCGCGGCCGCCGCGACCGGGCCGGGCGGGGCGACCGGCGCGGCGGAAGCCGGGCCAGGGGGGGAGGAGGGAGGAAGCGTGGACACCGATGAGGCGGCGCGGCGCGCCCAGGAGCGGTGCCGGGGCGTGCTCGCCAAGGTCGTCGAGGTGGAGCGGGAGCTTCAGGAGATCTTCGCCTCGCTGCCCGAGATCGAGAAGGCCGACTCCGACGCCATGACCAACCAGAAGCGGCCGCGCACCCTGCTGTTCTTCCTGCGCGGGATGCTCGCTGCCCTCCAGGTGGACGAGGTGCTCCCCTTGCGGGAGGCGCTGGAGCGGCTGGTGGGAAGGACCGCCGAGGACCTGGAGCGGGAATGGCAGGCGGAGCGATCCTAGCGGGAGCGCCGCGCCGGCGATCGATGAACCCACGCGGACCTCGAGCCGGCGACGGCGAGGAGCGCCAGCGGATGGCGAAGGCGCTGAGCGAAGCGCTGCGACAGGCGCGGGAGCGACGCGGGCTCGCGCCGGTGGAAGTGGCGCAAGCCCTCACCAGCAGCCCCCAGACGGTCGCCTCCTGGGAGGTGGGGGTCGCCGTCCCGCGCCTGGACTCGCTGGTGCGGCTGGCCACGGTCCTGGGGCTGGGGCTGGGCGACCTGTCGGGTCTCTTCCCGCTCG